>JANOWZ010000753.1:0-6455 GCA_031418155.1 Deinococcales bacterium | reverse complement strand
ATGCTGGTGTTGATCGGTGAGAACACGGCGGAGATGGCGATGTTCTTGACGCCCTTGTTTTTGATTTCGGTGGCGATGCCGCGCAGTTCGTCCGGGTCGAGCGGCGAAAGTGGCCGCCCGTCGAATTCCCAACCGCCATGCGCCAGGTAAATGTGTCCGCCGAGCGCCTGACGCAAATCGTCCGGCCAGGAGACCATCGGCGGTAACGATTGCGTTGCGGGCAAGCCGAGCCGCACAATCGCGGTCGGTGCGAGTTCACGGCGTTGCACAATCGCGTTGGTGAAATGCGTCGTGCCGATCATCACGCCCGCGACGTTGCCGGTCTCGCGGCCCTCGAGCACCATCTCGAGCGCTTTGAGCACACCGCTGGTGACATCGGCGGTGGTCGGGGTTTTGATGGCGTGCAGGACCTCCTGGCCGTCCATCAGCACGGCATCGGTGTTGGTGCCGCCCACGTCTATTCCTATTCGGATCATGTGTCCTCCCTGCTTGTGAATAAAACCGATTGGTCTTGCGATCAAGCTCAGGCCAGCGTTTGGCCCGAGGTGTTCGACTCTTGCAGTGCGCCGTACCCGCCCGGCTCAAAAAGGCGTTGGCACGCGACGAGGTGATCGGGTTCGAGGGCGGTCAACGATTGCGCCTGCTCGCGGCAGGCCGTTGTGGCGAACGGACAGCGCGTGTGAAAGCGACAGCCGGAGGGCGGATTGAGCGGCGATGGAATCTCACCTTCGAGCCTCAAGGGACGCCACGGCATCAATGGGTGTTCGCCGGGAATCGAACTCATCAAGGATACGGTGTACGGGTGTTGCGGGTTGCTGAAGACCTGCGCCCGCGTGCCGAGTTCGACGATCTGCCCAAGGTTGGCGCGAAGACCGACGATCAGGTTTAAGAGTTGCGCCTGGACGCTGACATCGAGCGCCGAGGTCGGTTCGTCAAAGACCACGAATTCGGGTTCGCTGGCGAGCGCCCGAGCGATGCCGACTCGCTGCTGTTGACCGCCAGAAAGTTGATGCGGGTAGCGTTCGGCGTACTGCCGCCCAAGGCCGACATCATCGAGCAACTTGAG
Source organism: Deinococcales bacterium (assembly GCA_031418155.1). Lineage (GTDB taxonomy): Bacteria > Deinococcota > Deinococci > Deinococcales > JAAFIG01 > JANOWZ01. The sequence continues at coordinate 5,389 of JANOWZ010000753.1, read as the reverse complement.
CGCACGGTCTTTGGCTTCATTGCGGCGGCTGCCAAAATTCGTGATCGGTTCAATCACCGTCTCGAGCGCGGTGCGGCGCGGGTTGAGCGAATCGTATGGGTCTTGAAAGACCATCTGCAGACCGCGACGGTACGGACGCAGCGCCGCCTCGGACAATTGTGAGAGGTCTTGACCCTTGAAGTAGACCTTGCCGGTGGTGGGTTCCTCGAGCCGCAACAAGACCCGCCCGAGCGTGCTCTTGCCGCTGCCGGATTCACCGACGAGCGCCACGGTTTCACCACGTTCGACACTGAGGTTGATGCCCTCGAGCGCCTGCACGCTGCCGCGCTTGCCCCAGCCGGAGAGCGGGTAGTTCTTGCCCAGGTTCTCGAGCACGATCAATGGTTCAGGCATGGCGGCCCTCCACCTGAACCGGTGCTGCGGCAGCATCGAGCAGAAAGCACAAGGCGCTGTGCTTGGCGCTCAACACCGTCGGCAGTGGTCGCTGATGACGGCAACGCTCGAGTGCGTGTGGACAGCGCGGATGAAAGCGACAACCGCTTGGTGGATCGATCAGGTTCGGCACGTTCCCGGCGGTCACCGGAATCGTGCCCGTCTGCCCAAGCTTCGGTCTCGAGGCCAGCAGGCCCTGCGTGTACGGGTGCTGCGGATTGGTGAACAGTTCTCGGGTCGGTGCGAACTCGACGATCTCACCGGCGTACATCACGGCAATCGAATCGCAGACCTCCGATGCCAATCCGAGGTCATGGGTGATCAGCAGTTGCGCACTGCCGGTCTGGTCGCGCAACTCGCGCAGCAGGCGCACGATCTGCGCTTGCACCGTGACATCAAGGCCGGTGGTCGGTTCATCGGCAATCAAGAGTTTGGGTCTCGAGGCTATCGCCGCTGCAATCATCACGCGCTGCGCCATGCCACCAGAAATTTGATGTGGAAAACCCTCGAGCCTTCGTTCCGGGTCCGGCATGTGCACCGCCCGCAGGAGTTTGATCGCCTCGGCCCGCAAGTCTTTTTTCGAGATGCCGACGCGGTAGGCGAGCACCTGCTCGAGAAAGCGTCCGACGCTCTGCAAGGGGTTCAGGGCGCTGCGCGGATTCTGAAAAATCATCGCAATCGAACGTCCGCGCAAGGCCACCATCTCGCCTTCGGGCAAGGCGAGCAGGTTGCGGCCATCGAAACGAATCTCGCCGCCGACGATTCGTCCTGGGTTGCGCACCAGGCGCAAAATTGAAAATCCCGTGACTGACTTGCCGCTGCCCGTCTCGCCAACCAATCCGACGATGCTGCCCGCCTCGAGCCGCAAGTTGAGGCCGTCGAGGACTCGGGCCACGCCACGCGGCGTAAAAAAATGCGTCTGCAAATCCTGAATCTCGAGCAGGTTCGTTGCGACCGCTGCGAAGGCGGTCATCGGCTGGCCCGCCTTGGATCGAGCAAATCGGCCAGGCCATCGCCAAGCAAATTGAAACCCAACACCGCCAAGGAAATCGCCAATCCCGGAAAGGTGTACGACCACCAATGCCCCTGCCAGAAATCCTGCAAGCCCATGTTGATCATCACGCCCCACTCGGCGTTCGGCACGGCCACACCGAGGCCCAGAAAACTCAAACCCGCCGCCTCAAGGATGGCCCAACCGAAATGCAGGGTCGCATTGACCATCACCGGCCCGAGCGCATTTGGGACCAAGTGACGCAGCAAAATCCTCCACGGTGAACTGCCCGAGGCCCGAGCCGCGAGCACATAAGTGCGTTGTTTTTCGGAGAGCAAACTCGAGCGCATCAGTCGGGCGTAACCGGGGATGTTGACCGCCGAGGTCGCCACGATCACGGTCAGCACGCCGGGGCCGAGCGCAAAGGCAATGCCCATCGCCAGAATCAGTGATGGGAAGCCTTGCAGGATGTCGAGGAGGCGCATCAGCACCTCATCAACAATCCCGCCGAGAAAACCACCGATCGCGCCGAGCAGCGAACCGAGGGTCAACGAAAAGGCGACCGCCACCAGCGCAATCGTCAAATCCAGGCGCGTTGCCCAGATCACCCTCGAAAGGATGTCCTGTCCGTACTGATCCGTGCCCATCCAGAAACGCGGCTGTGGCGATGCCGCGGCCATCTCAAAGTTTTTCTCGAGCGGTGGGTACGGGGCGATCCACGGTGCGAAGATCGCCAGCAACGCCAACCCGAGCACGATCACCAGTCCGGCCAGCGTCGCCGGGTTGCCACGCAACTGCCACCACAGTTCGCGCCACCTCGAGGGTTCTGCTGCGGCCTGGGCGATCACAGGGCCTCCACCCGAGGATCAATCGCGGCGACGGCCAGATCCAGGAGCAGGTAGATGCTGACGTAGACGGTTGTCACCAGCAGGATGGCCCCCTGCACCGCCGGGAAATCCGCCGAGAGGATCGCATTGAGCGTGTACTGCCCGAGGCCCGGCCAACTGAAAACAAATTCGATCAGCACCACGCCACCAAGGGCAAAGCCAAAGACACCCGCGAAGATCGTCAGCACTGGCACGAGCGAATTCAAAAACGCATACCGCCAGGTCACAACGCCACCCGGCAAGCCGAGGGCTCGAGCCGCACGCACGTAATCGCTCTCGAGTGCTTCGATCATGCTCGAGCGGGTCATGCGGGCGCGCGGGGCCATCGTGATGATTGCCAGCGAGACCGCAGGCATGATCAGCGAAGCGAAGGCAGAGGCGAAGGTTGCCCATTGTCCGGCCAGCATCGCGTCGAGTGTGAACAAACCGGTGAGGCTGGGTGGCGCGCTCATCGCGGCCGGTAAACGTCCCAGTGGCGGTAGCACCCAACGCAAAATCAAAAAGAAAACATAGAGCAAGACCAGCGCCAACCAGAACACCGGAATCGAAATGCCGAATGCCGCCACGATCCGACCGAACTGATCGATCAGCGAATCCTTGCGCAACGCGCCCGATACGCCCAAAGGGATCGCCACCACCACCGCCAGACCAATACCGGCCAGCACCAACTCGAGCGTCGCCGGGAAACGCTGTTGCAAGTCCTTGCCGACGGGTTGGGCGGTCGTGTAAGACGTGCCCAAATCACCTCGGGTCACGATGTCACCCAAGTACAGCACAAACTGCTCGTAAAAGGGCAGGTCGAGCCGCGCCGCACTTTTGAGCGCGGCCCGTTTTTCTTTGGAAATGTACGGTCCGGAAACGCGGTCAATCGGGTTTCCCGGAAGGATGCGGGTCAGCAAGAACGCGATCAGCAACGTGCCGAGCAACACCGGTACGAGCAGGACCAGGCGACGCAAAACGTAACGCAAAATTCGCACCAGTGTTCCCCCTTGCCACACAACTCCCCACCTGAAATCTCGAGGTTTGCTGCCTCAACGCCCCGTTTTAACGCCAGGCTTCGGAGACACCGTCGAACTGCTCAAAAAGCTTCCAGTTGACCATTTCTTGTGGGTCAGGTGTTTCGAAGCCCTCCGCTTGCTGGCGGCCCAACCGTACCGCTGTCGCAATTCGGCCTTGAATTCGGCAAACTTGAACGGGGTGATGGTCGCGTCCAAGACGGGCACTCCGAGTTCCTCTTGAACAACCCGAGCAAAACCGAATTCGGCGGTGCAACCGAGGATGATGGCTTCGGCACCATCTTGTTTGATCGCTTCGCTCGAGAGCCTGAGCATGCGGCGTTTGGTTTCGGCGGGATCTTTCTGAAAATCGTGCACACCCATGCACAATTCCTTGAACGAGGCAAGCTTGTCATGCAAGCCAGCCTTGTCGACGTTTTCACGCATGGTCGGAATCCACTTGCGTCGCCCAACAAGGATCGAAAAACGATCCGCCATGGTGGCGGCAAGGTACATGCACGACTCGGCAGGAAACACGACTGGCATGGTGCGCAGGATCTCACGGGCTTCCTTGAGGCCGGGATCGTAGAAGCAGCCGACCACCGCCGCATCGAAGCCCTCGAGTTCGGCCTGACGCAGCAGGTGCAAGACATCGGGCAGGACGAGGGCATCGTAGTAGTGGTATTCGAGGTGGTGAGGGCCACGTTTGAGCGAACGAACTTCCACCTGGGTGTCGGGCATTTTTTCGGCCTCAAAGAGTGCCTGCATGCTTGCATCAAACACGTCTGTGCCGAGCGGATTGATCCACAGAATTCTCCGGGCCATGGCGATCTCCTTCTGAAATCTTTGGCAGCCAACAACCTGAAAACGGCGTTTCTCACCGATCAAACGGCACGTACAGACGCGATGCGGTCAGGTTGCGCTCAGGTGATGTTCGGCACGAATTCATCGCCCGACACAGGTTTGTGGTTCGCGCAGGTGCGTTTGCCCTGCGCCCGCAAGCCCGCATTGACCAGATCAATCACCGGAATTCCGGGCAGTCCCGCTTTTGTCAGGCCCTCTTGTACGCGTTGTTACAGGCCACACAGGGTGGCGAGTCTCGAGCTTCTCGCCACCCTGCAATGGAGGATGGGTCAGGGAAGCTTGTCCATCGTGAAAAAGCGTGTCAAGGTGTCGTTCATCAGCACGTAACCCGTGACTTTCTTCGACATCACAACGTTGAAGTTCGGGCTGGCCAAAAAGACTTGTGGCACATCCTCGCCGATCAGCTTCTGGGCGCGACGGCTTGCGGTGGCCCGTGCCGTTGGGTTTTTGGCCAACATGTTTTGATCAAGGATCTTGTCGATCTCGGGGTTGGCGTAACCACCATAATTGCTCGGGCTCTTCGAGTAGAAATTCCAGAACATGTGGTAGTACGGGTCATTGACCCAGCTGATCCAGGAATCCACCGCCAGTTGCAGTTTGCCGGCCTGTTGCTGTTCGTTGAAGCTGGCGAACGGCAGTTTATCGATGGTCACGTCCATTCCAATTTTTGAGAGTGCATCCTGAATGATCACCGCTTCGCGTTCCCATTCATCATTGCCAATGCGAACCGACAGCTTGATCGCGGGCAGGCCTTTGCCATCTTTGAAACCGGCTTGGGCCAGTGACGCTTTGGCTTTGGCCAGGTCCGTCTTGATTTTCCAACTGCTTGGATCGGAGGTCGGCATGCCGTTCTCGATCGGACCGGCCGGAACGCGGGCGTACCCTTGATACACCTGTTTGACGATCAGGTCGTACGGAATCGCTTGCGCGACCGCCCTGCGCACCAATTTGTTGTCAAACGGGGCCATCTTGTTGTTCATGATCAATCGGTCTTGGTCGGTCGATGGGAAGGACATCACCTGAATGTTCGGGTTGGCCTTCAGTCCCTCGAGTTCACGCACCGGCACCTGATCGGCCATGTCCACCGCACCGCTTTTCAAAAGCAAAATGCGTTGTGATGGATCGGGCACGATCTTCATGACGATGTTGTCGAGCTTGGGTTTGCCACGGTAATACGCCGTGTTTGCCTTGAGTGAGATTTTGTCTCCAGGGGTGTAGCT
>JANOWZ010000752.1:0-3329 GCA_031418155.1 Deinococcales bacterium | reverse complement strand
GTGCTGTTCTTTGCGGTCACAGGAATCACCTTGAACCACCCGGATTGGGTTTTCGGACAGGCCGAATCCCGCAAGGAAATGACCGGCACGCTGCCCGCCACCTGGCGCAGCAACGGCAAAGTCAACTGGCTCGAGGTGGTTGAGTATTTGCGGGCCACCAACGGCGTGCGGGGCCGGGCCGAAGACATGCAAGACTCGAGCAGCGAGGCATCCGTCTCGTTTGTCGCCCCTGGTTATCGGGCCGATGCGTTTGTGGATACCAAAACAGGCGGCTACAAACTGACCGTGACCGCCCAAGGCGTGGTCGCCGTGATGAACGATTTTCACAAAGGTCGTGATGCTGGCCCAACCTGGGCTTGGCTGATTGATCTGTCCGGCTGGTTTTTGGTGCTGGTCTCCGTGACCGGTTTGGGCTTGCTGGTGTACCTGAAAAAGTTTCGCATTTCCGCATTGATCGCCATGCTGGTTGGAACGGTCATCATGCTGGCCCTGATGCGTTTAGCATCCTGAGGTAGACCCGATGCGTTTAGCATCCTGACCCGGCCCAAGACACAGACACAATAAACCCTGTCCTACAAAGCCTCCAATATCACTTTCTCAAGGAGCGGCAGGGCTCGAGGTAGCATGTTCGCATTCATCTCAAATGCAGACCTTTACAAAGGAGCGAACCATGCGAGCTTTTCTGACCGGTGGCACAGGATTTATTGGCAAACCGCTCGTTCAAGCCTTGCGACGGCGCAACTGGGATGTGATCGCATTGGTGCGTCGTCCAGAGGGTCCTGAGGCTCGAGCGATTGGCAACCTGGGGGCACAACTGCTGCGTGGCGATATCACAGATCGGGAATCGATGCGCGAGGCCATGCGGGGTGCGGACATCGTGATACACAACGCTGGCGCATACGAATTGGGCCTGACACCAGAAACCGCACGACAGATGCAGATGATCAATGTTGATGGCACCAGAAACGTGCTTGGTTTGGCACTCGAGTTGGGAATTGCCAAGATTGTTCATGTTTCAACCATTGTTGCGGCAGGTCGCACCGATCTGGAAATCGTTGATGAAACCTTTGAACGGCGCTATCCAACAACCACGATTTACGAGACCACCAAGGCCGAGGCGCATCAGATTGCCCTCGAGTATCAACGTCGGGGCGCAGCGATCAGCATTGCCAGTCCAGCCGGTGTGGTCGGTCCCGGCGATCACAGTTCACTTGGTTATGTGGCCAGAATGTATGTGCGTGGTTACGGTTTGCCCTTGATGCCAATGGGACGGCGTGCCACGGTTCATGTCGATGATTGCGCCGAAGCCATCGCCTTGACCGCCGAGAAAGGCAAGATCGGTGAAAATTACATCCTCAGCGGTGGCGTGATGTCGTATCAGGAAATGTTTGAAACTTGGAAAGCCACACCCGGTGGTCCGAAATTCATGCTGTACTTGCCTCGCGCAATTGGTGAGATTGGTTGTGGCCTGATGGAACCACTTCAACGCCTGCTGCGCCTGCCGAACGTGGTGTCTCGAGAAGTTTTTACCATCGGTTCGATCAACTGGTGTTACTCGGGGGCCAAGGCCGAGCGGGAGTTGGAGATGCGTTTCCGTAGCGCACAGCAAGCCTGGTTGGACACGCTCGAGGCTGAACGACAACGGGTGGGCCTGGGCAAAAGCTGGCGAGACCTCAATTGAGGGTTGCGCCGATGTGATCCACATCGGCTCGAGGGTTCCTTTTCATGCCTTAAGCTTCACCTGTCACGATGGGCTTGACTGTTGTGCTGTGATCGCCGCGTGATTTGGGGAGACCGTATGAAAACACTTGCCTTCACCTCGAGCTTGGCGCTCGTTCTTGGCTTCGGTTTGGCGCAGACGCAGAATCAGAATCAAACCAAACCACCAACCGAGATCAAAGCCAGCGAGATCAAAGCCAGCGAGATCAAAGTTTGCGCCGCCGCCCAAGACCCAAAAACCCCGACCATCGCCAAATTTGGTGTGATCCTGCCCGGACGCGCCGGGTGGCTGTTCAACCAATCCGAATTGCACCACTCGAGGTTCGCCTTCGAGGGCCGCATCGGATATTTCAAACGCCTGCACGAGGCGCTCGAGGCTCAGGGCGTGCGGCTCGCCATCCTGCCGATTCCGACGCGGCCCAGCCTCTACCCAGAAATGCTCTACCGCAAAACCGGTCCGGCCAGCCAGTACAACCTTGAAAACGTCCGCATTGCCTACCGCGATTCGGTGGAACGCTTGCGCACCGATGGCGTGAGTGTCATGAACCTCTTGGACGCGGCGCTCGAGTACCGCAAGACGAACTCGCCGACCTTGTTCTTTCGCCGCGATCACCATTGGACCCCCGGCGGTGCGAAACTGTTCGCCGCAACCATCGCCAGGGCGCTCGAGGGCATTGACCTGGGCGAGCACACGACATTCAAAACCGTCAATGCGGGCAGCATTCCATACGCTGGCGCACTGCCGTACTACCTCGAGCAGGTTTGCAAAACCAAAGTCCCGCCCGAAAGCCTGTCCCGATTTGAGACCAAAGGCCCGGACGCGGACCAACCGGTGGTGCTGGTCGGATCGGATTTCAGTGCCCCGAACGAACAAGATTTTCATTTCGCCGAATTCTTAAGCGAGGCGCTCGGGGCGGGCGTGCAAAACCTGGCCTTACCGAACGGTGGCTTTGTCGGCTCGCTCGAGTCGTATGTGCTCGGCGGTGCGTTCACGGCGGGTAAACCGCGCCTGCTGATCTGGGAGTTTCCCGTTTCGAGCGCCCCGTATGACCAAACCGCCTTGCGGCAGGTGATTCCAACGGTCAATGGCACGTGCAGCCGGGACGACATCGCTTTTGTTGGGCAACCCGTGAATTTGAGCGTTCGCAATCCCGCAACCAAACTGCGTGACGATGCGCCAATCCGCGTGCTCGAGTCGCCGACCGGGGCGGGCTTTCAGGGCAGCAAGTTCGTGCTCGGTTTGGATTTTGCGGACCGCAAGAACCTGAATTTCGAGGTCAACCTGACCTACGATGACAAAAAAGAAACCATTCCCGTGCGCCGCAGCACCTGGAACGGCAAGTTCTTGCTTGAGTTGAACGATGGTTTCGGCAATTTGCAAACCGTCAGCCTGAGCGCCAAAAAGGGCTTGTCGGGTTCAGTGCTCGCTCGGGTCTGTCGGGTGCAGTAGCGTTCAAGCATCAACGAGATTCTGTAGGGTGCGCTCGTCAATACATCACATGCGCAAACGGTGCGCTCGGCTTCAACCGGACGGGACACTCAGTCGCGCTTTCCTTGATTTGTTCGAGTTTCGACTTTTGCTGGCGGTCCAGTCATGTTCAAGCATCGAC
>JANOWZ010000751.1:0-2336 GCA_031418155.1 Deinococcales bacterium | reverse complement strand
GCGTCACAGGCATCGGATCGGCCTTCTTTGATCAGAATTACAACTTCCACGTCTATGCCAACAGCACGCAAACGCTCTACAAGATCAGCTTTTCGTTCGGAACCGCGTTTGTCACGGACACGGCATCCTCGAGCAGTGTCGGGTCCATCGCGTACTTGGGGCCATTGACCATGCCTTCAGGCTCGAGCGACGGCGCAAGCTGTTTGCTGCCGAGTAACAACATCGCTGGCACGGTTACTGTCAATATCGTCGATCCGACCGGCTCGAGCCTGACGACCGCCAACGATCCGCAAGACCTGAGTGTGCTTGCTGGACAGACCTCCACCGCCACACCGGTCGGTTTCCAAGCACGAGGCACGATCAGCGGGCATTTGTTCAACGACCTGAACGGCAATGGCGTGCAAGATCCGGGCGAACCGAACCTGCCGGGATTGACCGTCACGATCACCGATGTCAACGGCCAGACGATCAACCTGATTTCGGACGCGAACGGCGATTACACGACCAACGTTCCAGCGGGACCGACCAGCATCAGCGTGGCTGACCCGAACGGTTCGAGTGCAACCACTGGCAACAACCCCCAAACCGTGATTGTGCCGGTTGGTGGCAACATCAACCCCACGCCAATCGGTTTCCAAATCCAGACCGGCTCCCTGACGGGCCGCGTGTGCTACGACACGAACGGCAACGGCGTACAAGATGCCGACGAATCTGGAATCGAAGGTGTGAAAGTCACGATCATCGCCACCAACGATGGTATTCATTTTGAGACCACCGACTCGAATGGCGATTACAAAGTGCCAAGCCTCCTCATCGGCGACGCACAAATCACTGTTACCGATCCTGGTGGACATGCGCTGACCACGAGCAACAACCCACAAACTGTGGTGATTCCGGCGGGCTCGAGTGCGACCGCAGCAAAGGTCGGCTACGTCAAACCGACTTTGAAACTCGCCAAGCGCGTGCTCTCGAAAGAAATCAGTGTCGGTCAAGTGCTCGAGTACGAATTGCTGGTCACGAATTCCTCGACGATAGAGGTGCGCAAGGTGATCGTCATTGATGAACTGCCGTTCGGACTGGCGTACAAGGCGGGCTCGAGCACGGTTGCAGGCAGCAAGCTCGAACCGAAAGTCGCAAGCAAGAACGGTCGCGTCGTGCTGACCTGGACGGTTCCGGGCACGCTGGTCCCGAACGCCAACAGCCTGATCCAATTCGCCACAATTGTCACCCCGAACGCGCCACAAAAATTGGACAACGTGGCTGTGGCGAGCGCCCTCGCTGGGGCCAACGATGCCACGGCAGCCAAGGCGGAGGCGGCGAGCGTTGTTGCCAGCACCAAGATTGTGCAAGCGATCTTCTCGAACAAATCGGTCTTGATCGGTCGCGTCTACTTCGACCGTGACCGCGACGCGAATTTCTCGGGCGGAACCGACGTGACGTTGGCCGGAGCCCGCGTTTATCTCTCAGATGGCCGTTACGCGATCACCGATGCGCAAGGCCGTTACAGCATGTCGGACATCACCCCAGGCGTTTACGTGGTTCGTCTCGATACCCTGACCGCGCCGTACACACCAGTCCGAGTCCCGACCGATGTCGGCCTGCCCGGAACCCGCCGTGTGGATGCACAAGGCGGATTGTATGAGGCGAACTTCCCGCTGTTCGAGCCAGACGCGAGCGTGGCGAAAGAACGCGAAACTTTTTGTCGAACGTGGCAGCGTCAAACTCGAGAAGACGCTCGAGCGAAAATTTCAGATTCAGAACGATAGGTTGACGGACATTGGACCGAAAGATGGCTACGTGATCCGTGAAACCATTGCGGTTTCCAAAGCCGTTGCCAACCTGACCATCACCGTTCCGTTACCGCCGGGAGCCACGAGAAGCACAATCCTCCTCGTCGACAGCGACGGCAAGGAGATCACCGTCAAGCTGCTCGAGGATGGACGAATCCAGGTTCCGGGCACGCTCGAGGCGGGCATGTACACGCTCGTTTACGCCATTCTCACCACCCTTGAACCGGATCAGGTCGTGACCGATCCAAGCATCAACTACGACGAGGTGATCCGATGAACCGCATGACTGCTCGAGCCCAACGGTTCGGCAAACGCTCCTGGTTGCTGAGTGCTTCGTCCACTTGATTCTGCGTATTTTCGCCAAGAACGCTTCTTGCTGCAACTTCAGCACCTTGCGGGCTTGCGGCGCTCAAAAGCTCCGAACCCGTGGACGAGCACATTGACGTTACTCACATCATGCATCACGTTTCACGTGTGTTACACGATGCATGTTTCACATGACGCTCGGGTTTCAGCCGAGAACAACACTCGGCTTCAACCGGACGG
>JANOWZ010000750.1:0-13655 GCA_031418155.1 Deinococcales bacterium | reverse complement strand
TTTTTGAACCGAACTTGTGGTGGTTGTCCATCGAGCAGTAATACAGGCCGGGAAGAATGTCGTATTTCGCGCAGGCCCGCACGAACTCGGCGATCACGTCCGTCGGGTTGCCGCTCGAGCCGACATGATAGTCCGTGTGTTTCGAGGGCCAAAGGCAGTGCCCAGCGACGTGCTTGGTACACATCACGGCGTATTTCATTCCCGCATCTCGAGCCACCCGCACCCACTGATCCACATCGAGTTGGTCTGGCGCGTAAACGCTCGAGGGATGATCGCCGCTCGGGTGTTCCTCGGCCAGAAAGGTGCTCAGGCCAAAATGGATGAACATGCCGTACCCCCAGGACTGCCAAGCTTGCAGTTGCTCGAGGGTGGGGCGAAGCGGTGTGATCTCTTGGGCTGAATCGGTCATCAGGAATCCTTTTTGCGTCTCGATTCGTTGGCACTTGAATGAATTTTTACGTCAGCGTTTTCATTCAAAGTACGCACTGCCTCATATCTTGTCTGAACGTAAGAAAATACCTATTGTCCATTCGTTCCATGCATGGATTGTGACCATCGGCATTTGATTTTGAAATAGGTCAGACCCAAATTTCAAATCGCGGAAAAGAAGATTAGGCGACTTTCGCGCTGTTTTTCGATGATGGTTTCAAAGCCGTTTTCGAGGACTTCTGCACCGGATAATTCCCAGATTTTTCCAACGTCAGCGTCTTCAAAACGATAGGTCATTCCGGCATCGAGTCCGCCGAGAGGCAGAGACGCACTGCGAAAAGGGCTTTTCTCGCGTCGGAAAGTTAGCATAAAACCCTGCTGCGTTTCCGGTAAGAAACACTGATACGCACTCCACGCCTCGGGCGATGTCGAGCAAGGGATAAGCGCATAAAAATCGCCGTAGAAATAGGGACGCAAACGCTTTTGTTCTGCCAGGCGTATACGCAGCCACGCCCAATCTTCGGGCGTCGCGGGGTAGCCCGATTCATACATAAAAGTTTGGTCGGCCAGTCCAGCAGACATGCAACTACGAAACGCGTAGGTATCGCCAATGGCGTTGAGCAGTGTGCCGCCAATGTGCAACGGCAGCCAGTGTGAAAGCCCATGAAGTTGCACCTGCATTCCCGTCGGGTTCACACCATAAAAACACTGGTAATCGCTACGCCAAAGTACGATGCTGCGACCGAGCATTTCCAAATCGAGGCGACGCCCACCGGACGCGCAGTTGTCTATCAACAGGTGCGGGTGACGCGTGCGCAATGCGTCCCAAACAGCATAAAGTCCTTCAATATGGCGAATCTCAGTGATGCCCTGTCGGGTTTCGCTGTCATTGGCACACCAGAATTCTAGCGGCTCCATGTTGAAATCTTGGCGATACCAATCCAACTTCTCTTCCGTGATGCGTGCGGAGATCATTTCGATCAGCCATTTGCGTGCGTCTTCGTTCCCCAAATTCAACAGTAAGTTGCCACCTGGAACGCGCTCACCCAGAAACCAATTTGGATGTTCTTCGGTCAGCGCGGTGCCAACCAGCGCACGTTCCGGCTCGAACCAGAGCAGTGACTGCATTCCGGCTGCGTGCGCCGCGTCGCTAATTGGGTGCAGGCCGTTTGGATGGCGAAAAGTATTCACGTTCCAGTTGCCAGTTTGGCTGCTCCAGTCGCCAGTGAACACGTCGGGACAATCGGTGTTTTGCGTGCCATACCAACCAGCATCAACCCAGTAACAATCGTAAGAAAGCTCGTGCTCGCGGCACATTTCCACACGCTCAAGATGAGCTTGCGTGTTCATTCCACCCCATGTCGCGCAGCAAATCGGTGTCGTCGCGGGCGCACCATTTTGCTGCGGCGTGTGGTATTTCAGGGTGAAGCGGCGAAAAATGTTGTGGGCTTCACGCAGATCGCCCTGCCAGAAAAGCAGTAATATACGCGGCGTGCGAATCTCTTCATTCGGCAAAAGCGAAACGCGAGTATTCGCCATTCCGGCACGCGCTGTGGTTACACCCTCTTTGTAACGAAAATCGGCGTTCCATTCACCACTCCAGCCAATAGCAGAAAAAAGACCAGTGTCGCCGGTTTGTAGATTGAAAAACGGCAGCCAATCCTGTGACGAGCGTCCACCTGACGGAGCCATCGAAACGTCTTTCGTTTCAATGAACGACTCGTTGCGGTACAGGATTTCCGACACCAATTGAAAATCCTCGACTTGCCCGTGCGAACCGCGTGAGTGATGCAAAATAACATCGGTGTTTGAAGAAGACCAAGCAATATCGAGCGCCTGCACCGCCTCCAAAATAGGCGCGTTTTCAATGCTGGTATTTTTGAAACGCACAACCCACTCTGCCGCCGCAAAATCGGGAAACTGCGTGGCCTCGATGCAGCACTCGAGGCCACTTTTACCATCGCGATACGTCACCAAATGCAAAGTAGTACCGTTCTCCTGTGGCGTTGTCTCGAGGGTTTTTTCGCAGTTCTGAATCCATTCGGAAAACGGTTTCTCGCCAAAGGAAAACGAAACTGGCAGGCGTCGCGCCATGTGAGTTTCGCCCTCCAAGCGCTCCTGAATAGGCAACTGTAGTTCGTTACCCAAGCCGAGCGCGTCTTGAAGCCAAGCGTGTATCTTCGTTGGTTCGTTGGTCATCGGTTTCCTCTGTTTAGAAGTGGTGTCGTAATGAAAAGACAGAGCGCGTTGAGTTCAGTCAGCCGCAATCAGATCGCCCGTGAACACGTCGCGGATTGCCTCGAGATACGCCGCGCCGTGAACCGTGTCCGGCAGCAGGTAACTGCCCTCCGTCCATTCGTTCCAGGCGTTGATCGTGATGATTTTTTGCTCGCTGCTGCTGCGTTCGACATGATTCCTGGCACGCTCGAGCGCCGCCCGGAACGCCTCCGGCGTGTTGCCCTCGAGCACCGCGTGCCACGGATAGCCGCGCGGCTCGAAGGTGTCGGTCGGCGTGGTGCGTGGGCTCGGGTCCCAACCCATCGAGACGTTCGGGTGGTACGGCACGCCGAAGTCTTTGGCGTGCTCCTCCCAGACCGTGAACGCCCGTTGCGCCGCCGCCGCGTAACTGCCGTGCGGAAACGTGCCGGAGTTCGGGTCGTAATCGTGAACCCAGGCGTAGGTGGTGACGCTGTTCAAGCCGAGGGCGGCCACGGCCTCGGACGGATGCTCGAGCTTGATTTCGCTCGGCAGGATGCTCATGCCCCAGACGACGGCGTTGAGGTGAACATCCGCGAAGCCCGCCGCCCGTGCCCGTTCGCGGAAGCCCTCGAGCGCCTCGCGTGCCGCCTCGAGTCCGCCGAGTCCCGCGATGAAGGTGCCGAGTTCGTAGATCGAAAAGTACGGCGCACCATCGATTCGCAGGTAGTTCGGGCGCGAGAAGTAGTGCTTTATGGCGTGGTCGGTCATGCGCTCGAAGGCGGCGCTCGAGACGCGACCGGGTGCGAGCACGGCGGGTTTGTTGAGCGCATTGACCGGATGAATGTTGATCCAGTCGTGGTTGGCCCACATCAGTGCGAATTTCAGGCGTTCGTTGTTCGGTGCATTCAGGAAGCCCTTCTCGAGGCCGCCCTCCAGGTACGGGCCGTCCTCGTACCAGTACCAGTCGTAGATAAAACCGGTGATGCCGTGGTCGGCGGCCAGGTCGATCTCGCGGGCGGCCCAAGTTGGGTCGGACTCATCAAACTCGCCCCAGGCGGGTTCAATCGGTTGGCGGTGTCCGGGGTAGCGCGACTTCGCGCCGCGCACGAGCGCCCATTCGGTCCAGCCCTTGCCGTGCCAAGCGTCGTTGCGATCGTCCTGATGATAGCTCGGAAAGTAGTAGGCGAGCACTTCGATTGGTTGGTCACTCATGGTTTAAACCTCACTTTTGCTGGCGGTGTTCGCCCCGCCGAAGACGTTGCGAATGGCCTCAAGGTGCGCGGTTCCTTCGACGGTATCCGGCAACAGATAGCCGCCCTCGGACCACTCGTTCCAGGCGTAGATTGTGACGATCTTGTGCGCCTCCGGTAACGGCTGTAGAAAACCCTTGGCCCGCCGCAGCGCAACCTCGAACGCGGCGGGCGTGTTGCCCTCGAACGTCGTCGTCCACGGGTACTCGCCGCGAAGGTACGGCACGTTCTGGTCGGTGCGCGGGCTCGGATCCCAGCCTTTGGTCACCTGTGGGTGAAAGGGGACGGAAAGCCGCCTCGAGAGTTCGTCCCAAACCTCGAAGTTGCGGGTCGCAACACGTTCGTAAGATTCTTGGGGAAAGGCGCAATGCTCAATGTTGCAATGGTGAGCCCAGACGTATGAGTCGATGCTCGAGATGCCCAACGTCTCAATGATGTGATTCGGATCGTCAAAACCGCCGTTGTGAGCCACCAGTCCCCAGGCCACGGCGTTGAGGTGAACGTCCGGGAAGCCCGCCGCCTGCGCCCGCCGCCGGAACGATTCCAACGCTGCGCGTGCCGCCTCGAGCCCACCGAGGCCCTCGATCAAGGAATCCATTTCGTAGATCGAAAAATACGGTGCACCGTCAACCATGAAGTAATTGGGTTCGTTAAAGCAATGCTCAATGGCATGATTGGTCAATTCCTCGAAATCGGTGGCGGTGGCGGGCCAGTGGTTGGCCCACATCAGCGCAAATTTCAGGCGCGAGCGATTGGCTGCCCGCAGGAAACCGCGCTCGAGCGCGTGTTGGAGGAATGGCCCTTGTGCGTCCCAGTACCAGTCGAACAGAAATCCGGTGATGCCGTGATCGGCGGCCAAATCGATCTCGCGGGCGGCCCAGGTAGGGTCGGACTCATCGAACTCGCCCCAAGCGGGTGTGATCGGTTGGCGATGACCTGGAAAGCGTGGTTTGGCGGCACGAAGCAATTCCCATTCGGTCCAACCGGGGTGGTGGGTGACATCATTGCGCGGATCGACGTGCCACTGTGGAAAGTAGTAGGCGAGCACCTCGATTGGGCTCGAGATTGGCTCAACCTTCGACGTTAGATTCGGGTTCTGGCTGTTCATGCGGCCCCCATCGCCTCGCGTTTCGCGCCAACGATCATTGAGATCACTTCTTCCTGGTTGGTGTCCTTGACCCGTTTCGTGCCGATCATTTCGCCCCGAAACATCACGCTGACCTGATCGGCGACCTGGAAGACCTGCGACATGTTGTGCGTGATCAGCACGACCGTTCGACCCTGAGAGCGCAAGTTTTCGATCAGTTGCAACACCTCTCGGGTCTGTTCGACCCCGAGCGCGGCGGTCGGTTCGTCCATGATGATGATCTGCCCGCCCCGGATCAGCGTCCGGGCGATGGCGACCGCCTGACGCTGCCCGCCGGAAAGCTTCCTGACGACCTCCCTGGCGCTCGGAATTCTCGAGCGGATCTCGCCGAGCACCCGCTCAGTCTCGAGTGCCATGCGTGCGTGATCGAGGAACAGGTTCAGCGGTCCGTGCGTCAGTTCGCTGCCGAGGAACATGTTTTGAATCACGTTGCGCCCCTCGACCAGCGCGAGGTCCTGATAGACCGGCGCGATGCCGAGGTTCAGCGCATCGCTCGGGCCATTGATCTGCGCCCTCGAGCCGCGCACCCAGATTTCCCCGCTCGAGGGCAGGATCGCGCCAGCGATCAGTTTGATCAGTGTGCTTTTGCCCGCGCCGTTATCGCCCAAGAGCGCACAGACCTCGCCGCGTTTGACGCTCCAATTGACGTTGCGCACCGCTTGAACCGCGCCGAAGGATTTGCTGAGGTTGCGGGTCTCGAGGATCGTCTCGGGGGTCGTGCCGAGCAGGTGGGTGTTTTCTGGATTGCCGGATGGATTGCCGGATGGATTGCTGGGCTCGAGCATCACTGCCTCCTTTGACGTACCACATCGAGGATGATCGCGGCGACGAACGCGCCACCCTTGAGCACCAGCCAGACACCCGTGCCGGTCTGTAAAAGTTGCAGGCCGTTGGCGAGGATCGTCAGGAACAGCACCGCGACCAAATTGCGTTCGATCTTGCCGCTGCCCCCGAACAGGCTCGCACCGCCGAGCAGCACCGCAGTGAAAATTTCGGTCAGGTCGAAGGTCAAAAATTGTGTGCCGAACAAAAGCGTACCGCCCGCTCGAGCCGTCGCCAGCACCGTGCCAAGCGCCGAGGCGAGGGCGCACAGCGCGAAGGCGATGTGGGTCACGCGGTTGACCGGCACACCGTTGACCCTGGCGGCGTTGTGGTTCGCGCCGGTCGCGTACAGGTGCGATCCGAGCCGCGTGTGGTTGAGCATCGCGTAGCCCGCGCTGTAGACCGCGAACATCAACCAGATGGCGACCGGCAGCCCGAGCGGACGGGCGAGCAGCACCGCCTGAAGTTCCGGGCGTGTGATCGTGATGCTCTGGCTGTTGGTCAGCGCCAGACAGATCCCGAGGAAAACGCCGCTGGTGGCGGTCGTGGCGACGAACGAGTTGATTTTGGCCCGCACGACCAGCGCATCGTTGAGACTCGCCATGACCAGCGCGGCGGCGGCGACACCGAGCAAGGTCGCCCACAGCGGCCAGCCGAGTTGCTGGAACAGCACGCCGGTCAGCACCGTGCTGACGGCGGCCACCCCGAGGATCGAGGTGTCGATCAGTCCGGCGATCAGGGCGACCGTGAACCCGGCGGCGATGATGCCCTTGAGGGCGGCGGAATTGAGGATGTTGACGGCGTTCTCGAGGCTGAAAAAAATCGGGATCGAAATTGTGAAGACAACAATCAATAAAACGGTGCTGACGTACAGGCCGTTCTCGAGCAAGAAATCTGAGACGCGCCGCGATCCGGGCGAACGCGAGTGACGCAAGGCCGATTGCATCGGTGCATCTCCTTTCATCAGCGTTGCTCGAGGTGGGTGCGAATGCTGTCGGTCAGGAGCGCCAGCACGAAGGCCAAACCCTCGACCGTGAAACGCACGAACGGTGGCAGAGAGAGGATCGAGAGGCCGATGCCGAGCACGGAGAAGAACAGCACGCCGATCAGTGTGCGTTCGATCCGGCCCACGCCACCGCTCAGGCTGACCCCGGCGAACAGGGCGGCGACGAGCGGTGAGGCCAGAACGGTGGTCGTCGGTGTGACCGCAAGCTGTCGGCCCGCCAGAAGGATCGTTGCCACGCCCGCCGCCATCGCCGTCATGACCAGCACGGTAGAAATCAGTTGCGGCACGCGGATGCCGTTCAGTCGGGCCGCCTGCGGGTTGCCGCCGACGGCGTACAAATGCGCCCCGAAACGGGTGTGGTTCAAAAGCACGTAAATCACGGCGTACAGTGCGAACATCAAATAGATGCTGACCGGAATGCCGAGCAGGTCGGCGTTGACGAGGCTGCGCAACGGCGGGCGGGTCAGGCGCATGACGCTGGCGGTGCCGAAACCATCGACGATCAGGTAGCTCAGGCCGTAAACGAGCGTGCCGACCGCGAGGGTGGTGACGAGCGAAGGCAGGCCGACGCGGTTGATCAATTGGCCGTTGAACCAACCAACCGTGCCAGCACAGGCGAGGGCAGCGGTCAATGCGAGCGGCAACGGCCAACGCAGGACCTGAAACAGCAGTGCAAACACGACCCCGCTGAACGCCCCGACCTGCGAGGTTGAAAGGTCGAGTTGTCCGGCGATCATCGCGCAGGAGTAGCAGGCGACGATGATTCCGCCGAGCGAGGCGAAACGCAAAATGCTGATCAGGTTGGTGGGTGAAAAAAACACCTGCGGCGAGGCGAGCGAGAAGACGACGACCGCCACCAGCAGCGCCACGACAATCGCATTGTCGAGCAGAAACAGGGCGGCTGAACGTCGGGGACGGTCGGTGATCGTATATGCCTCCTGGAGTGTTGTATCGGTGCTGACGGTTTGCATCAAAACATCCTCAGGTTTCGCTTGGGTGTGGGGCTGTGAAGGGAGAATCCCTGCTCGAGATGACGAACCGATACGAACAGAGGGAACCTCGAGACTGACGCGGCGGGTTCCCTCTGTTCAAAGCCTGATCGCATTTCTTTGAGTTAACCTGCTCGAGTCAGCCTCCCCGAGTCAAGTCAGCGACTTACTTCTTCGGTTCGCCGTACAGTTCGCGGTATCGGGCATCGATGTCGGCCTGTGTGGTCACGCGGCGGGTCTGGTACGGTTGTGCTTGCAGCCCCTCGAGAATCGCCAGTGAGGTCTCGACCCAGCCCCAACCCTCGCAGTACGGTTGGAATTCGACGTAACCGTAGAAGCCGATTGGCTTGGTAACGAGCAGGTCTGCCGATGGTTTATCGCCGCCGAGCGTGACCAGCATCACGTCCTTCTCGCGCCCGGAATCCTTGGCGGCGTTGTACGCCTCGAAGCCAAGTCCGTCCCAGCAAGGGATCATGGCGAAGGCGGCATCCTTGTGGGCCGCGAGCACAGCCTTGACGCCGTCGGTGGCAGACTGGCCGGTGGCGACATCGACCAATAACACGTGCGCCTTATCGAGCTTGAACTTGGCTTGGAACGCTTTGGCCGCCGCCCCGGTGCGGTTCGCGCAGGCTGGAACGCCCTTGTGCGTGAACTCGATGAAGAACAATTCCTTGCCCTTCCAGTCGGTCTTCTGACGCGCCTCGACACCCTTGGCGATCAGGTCCGCACCGGTCTTACCCGCGAAGAAATCTGGGATGCCGAAGACGTAGGGCGAGTATTCGCTCGGGCCGTTGTCCATGCCCAAAAAAGGGGTTTTGACTTCTTGAAGCCGCGCCGCGAGGCCCTCGTAAATGTCAGGGCCGGTGCCGCCGTTGCCAACGAGGTTCGGCTTGGCCGCGAGCATCGTTTCGAGCAGGTCCTGCTGTTTGGTGTAATCACCGGCGGAATCGGACTCGACGAACTGTGCGCCGTAAAACTTCGCGGCGTCCTGCATTGCGCCGGACCAGACACCGAAGAACGGGTGTCCCTTGTTCGGGTTCAGGAAGCCGATCTTCCACTTCTTTTTCAGGCGCTTGGGCAGCGCGGTCAGTTGTTGGCAGCCCTCTTTACCGGAGGCGGCCTTGACCTCGGCGGCGGTCCAGCGTCCGCTCTGGGCGAAGGCAACGGCGGCGATCGAGCTTGAAATCAACAGTGCGACGAGCAGCTTTTTGGTGAACATGCTTTCCTCCAGGTCCAGCGGTGCGGAATGGGTGTTGCGACTGACGGGTGCGCCAACGACAACACTTCGGGTGCTCCCCGAAAGGCAGTCCCGGACGGTTACGGATCAAGGCAGTTGCAGTCGCCAAGAACCTTCTCTGTTTGAGTAACCGCTTACTTGTATTGTCTCGAAAACATTAGCGTGTGACTCAGGGCGTTGTCAAGCCGTCACTGCAAAGGCCACAATTAGGCACAGAATCTCAGTTGGATAAAATGGTAAATATACTGCCTTTAACGGATTGAATCGAAATTCGAGACGAGACCAGCCACCGTTGAGGCACGCACAACCAATCGCGTCTCGAATACCACTTTCCTTGGTGAAAGCGGTTCCTTACCGCTGGACATGATTCGCTCGAGCAGCATCTGCGAGCCGACCCGTCCAAGTTCGTATCCCCGTGGCACAACCACACTGGTTAACGCTGGATCGGTATCGATGGTCCGCACCGCATCGCCGATACAGACGATGGCGACATCCTGTGGGACGCGCAAACCCGCATTTTTGAGCGCCTGAAGCGCACCGATGGCGATCAAATCATCTCCAGTGAACACGGCACTCGGGCGGTTGGGCCACTCGAGAATCAGTTTCATCGCCTCGAACCCCGCGTCGCGCCGAAAGTTTGCCGAGATCAACAGGTCAGGATCGAAGGCCACGCCGTTGCGTGCCAACGCCTGACGGTATCCCGCCGCACGGCGCGAACCGACCGCGCTGTGGGCGGGGCCGTTGATCATGGCAATCCGCTGATGCCCCAATCCGAGCAGGTGATCGACCGCCTTGAAACCCGCCTGTTCATCGTCGATGGTGACAATATCGGCGGCATCGGTCACGCGGTCTGGACCGAACCCCACGACCGGAACACCCAGCGCCTCGAGCTGACGACTGAGCTTGTTGCGGTTCGCACGCTGGGTGGCGTCGCTCTGGTTCGAGGGCATCGCCGGTTCGATCAGCACGCCGTCCACACCCGTCTCGGCGAAGGTGGCGAGCGAACGCAACTCTCGGCTCGATTGATCGTCTGAGTTCGCCAGCAGCAACTGATAGCCGCGCTCATCGAGCGCATCCTGAGCACCTCGAGCCGTCTCTGCAAAAAAGGAATTGGTGATGTCAGAAATCAGCAACGCCACACGCCGAGTTTGCTTTGTGACCAAACTGCGGGCCGTGCCGTTCGGGATGTAACGAAGTTCCTCGACGGCCTCGGTGACGCGCTGACGCATCAGCGGATCGACCTTCGGATGACCGTTCAAGACACGTGAAACGGTGGCGGTCGAAACGCCAGCTTTTGTCGCAACATCGTAAATGGTTGGCACGTAGACCTCGAGATTTGGGTAAGCAGTTGCTCAAATAAACCTGTTCTGAGTCGAAGAAAGTGTAACACGCGCTAAGCGCAAGAAAGCTTTGAGTACGGCTTTTGTGCTCAACTCTCTTTTTGCAGGACACTGGGTTTTCGCTTGACACTCGAGGGTTGATGGCGTAACTTCAACGCAAATCAGAAAGCGCTTTCTTAAATAGCTCGGGAATCATAAAGCCAATCCCGGACGGTCGCAAGGGTCATCCTCGAGCCCAACTCTAATGGCTTCGCACGCTCGAGGCTTCCACAAACTAGGCCTTCAAATGTTTGATTTTTGTGTTTTTCTCGCAGGCTTGCTACTTTAAAATCACAAATCAAGTTCAATCCATGTGAGATATCCGATGAAACAGGAACCCGGCAGCTTCCCCGAACGCCAACAGCGCATTCTCGAGATCGCGCTCACCCAACCGTTCGTGCGCGTCAAAGAACTCGCCCAAACCATCGGCGCACACGAAATGACGATCCGCCGCGACCTGCAAGACCTCAGTGATCGCGGCCTGCTCGAGCGTCAACACGGCGGCGCCAGGTTGATCGCCGAGAGCGGCAACGAAATCGCCTACGGCCTGCGGGCCGCACAACAGACCCAGGCCAAAGCACGCATCGCTCGGGCGGCACTCGAGTTGATTCACACAGAGGACACCATCGGCCTGGACGCGAGCACCTCAGCGTTGGCACTGGCGCAACTGCTGCCGCCACGAACCGTCAACGTCGTCACCACCGGGCTCGACACCGCTTACCTGCTGGCGAACAAAGGCGTGCCCTTCACGCTGGCCGGTGGCGGCTTTCACGCCAAGGCCCGCTCGTTCGTCGGTGGCATGGCGAGCGCTGGACTCTCGAGGTTGCACGTGGACAGCGTGTTCTTTTCGGCCAAAGGCTTCACGCTGGCCTTTGGATTCACCGACGCACACATGCCGGAGGTTGAGGCCAAAGAGCAACTGATCGCCACGGCCCGTTGCGTGGTCGCACTCTTGGATCACAGCAAATTCGGTGCGGACGCCTTCTACCAAATCGTGCCGCTCGAGCGTGTTCACATCGTCATCACCGATCATGAACCCAATCTCGAGATTCAAGATGCCTTCAAAACCGCCAACGTGTGCTTGATCGTCACCCAGGAGCATTGAATGACCAATCAAGTATCAACAACCAGTCTCGAGGCGCTCAAACGCCAACGCATCGAAACGCCAAGCTGGGGTTACGGCAACAGCGGCACGCGCTTCAAAACCTTTCCCGCTCCGGGCGCGGCAAGGACCGTTTGGGAAAAACTCGAGGATGCCAGCGAGGTTCATCGACTGACCGGAATCGCGCCCAGCGTCGCATTGCACATCCCGTGGGATAAACCCGACGATTGGAGCAACCTCTCGAGCTTTGCAAACGATCACAACATTCAAATCGGCGCGATCAACCCGAACGTCTTTCAGGACGAAGACTACAAGCTTGGCAGCATCGCCCACCCGGACGCTCGAGTGCGTGACAAGGCCGTGACGCACATGCTCGAGTGTGTCGAGATCATGAAACTGACCGGTTCTCGAGACTTGAGCCTGTGGTTCGCCGACGGCACGAATTACGCCGGACAGGATGACTTCCGTGAGCGCAAACACCGCGTTCGTGATTCGCTCGCCCGCGTTTACACCGCGCTGCACGAGCACTCGAGGATGCTGCTCGAGTACAAATTCTTCGAGCCTGGATTTTACTTCACCGACCTGTTCGATTGGGGTGCGAGCGTGCTGCACTGTCAGGCGCTCGGACCCAAAGCGCAGGTGCTCGTCGATCTCGGACATCACCCGCAAAGCACCAACATTGAAGCCATCGTCGCGTTTTTGCTCGATGAGGAAAAGTTAGGCGGGTTTCACTTCAACGCCCGACGCTACGCCGATGACGACCTGATTGTGGGCACGACCAACCCGCTCGAGTTGTTCTGCATTTACGTCGAACTGGTCAGCGCCGAACGCTCGAGCGATCCGCACACCTCAAACACCGCTTCGGGCGTTTCGTGCATGATCGATCAGTCGCACAACATCGAACCGAAACTCGAGGCGATGCTGCAAAGCGTGCTCAACTGCCAGGAGTCGTACGCCAAGGCGTTGCTGGTGGACTTCGAGGAACTTAGGGCCGCGCAACGAATTGGAGATGTGCTCGAGGCGCACCGTGTCTTGATGCGGGCGTTCAAAACCGATGTGACCATGATGCTCGAGAACCTGCGCGAAGAGATGGGCGTGCCAGCCGATCCCATTCGAACACACCGGCAAAGCGGCTACACGAATCGCATCACCGCAACTCGAGGAACCTCGAGTGCCAGCGGCGGATTTCCCACCTGAACGGAGGTCGGCATGAATCGCAAAGCAAGTAGTAACGCCCGCATCGGCGTGTTCGGCATTGGACTCGAGGCGTACTGGGATCAGTTCGCAGGACTCAAAGAAAAACTCGAGGGCTTCCAACAACATGTCGAAACACAACTCGAGAATGCGGGCGGCGAGGTCATCAGCGCGGGCTTGGTGGACAGCCATCCGAGCGCCCAAACCGCCAGCGACCTCTTCGCCCGATCTGACTTGGATTTGCTGATCTGTTACGTCGGCACCTACGCCACCTCGAGCACCGTGCTGCCGGTCGTGCAACGAACTCGAGCGCCCGTCCTGGTCTTGAACCTGCAACCGGTCGCCGCGCTCGATTACGAAAACACCGACACCGGACTGTGGCTCGAATCCTGCTGTGCCTGTTGCGTGCCTGAAATCAGCAACGCCTTCGCCCGAGCCCGAATTCAATTCAACGTCGTTTCAGGAATGCTGTTCGATGACGCTCGAGCTTGGACGCAGATCAGCGATTGGGTGTGGGCCGCGACCGTTAAACGCACACTCTCGAGGTCACGGATTGGTTTTCTGGGGCACACGTATCCGGGCATGATGGACATGTACTCGGACTTCACGATGGTCACAGCCCAGACTGGAGCGCACGTTGAAATCCTCGAGATGGAGGATTTGCAGGCATGCCTTGAAGCCGTGAGCGACACCGAACTCGAGGCGAAGAAACTCGAGATCAAGAATACCTTCGACATTGCCGAACCGGGCCGTGACAAGATCTCAGTTCCAGTCACCGAGGAATCCTTCGAGTGGTCGTCTCGAGTCGCCTGCGCCTTGGATCGCATGGTCGAATCTTTCAACCTCGATGGCTTGACCTACTACTACCGTGGTTTGAACGGCAACATCTTCGAGCAACTCT
>JANOWZ010000749.1:0-4186 GCA_031418155.1 Deinococcales bacterium | reverse complement strand
TGATAACGTCGTGTTCCGCCTCGGCATTGCCAAGACGCGCCGCCAAGCGCGCCAGTTTGTCGGGCACAACCACATCCGCGTCAACGGCAAGAAGATCGACGTTGCCAGCTTCAAAGTCAAACCCGGCGATCAGGTCACGCTTGCGGACAAAGCCAGCAAATTCTCGATCATCCTCGAGAACCTTGAAGGCCAAAAACGCCGCCGCACCCTGCCATGGCTCGAGTTCGACGCCGAAAAAGGCCAGGGCCGTTTCCTGCGTTATCCCGCCCGTGAAGACCTCGCGCTGCCCGTCAACGAGCAGTTCGTGGTCGAG
This sequence comes from Deinococcales bacterium, assembly GCA_031418155.1. GTDB lineage: Bacteria > Deinococcota > Deinococci > Deinococcales > JAAFIG01 > JANOWZ01. The sequence goes on along the minus strand of JANOWZ010000749.1, from coordinate 3,873 downwards.
TATTACTCGCGCTAAAGATAGCGTCCTCGAGAACCCGAGGATTCAAGTTCAAGAACAGCACCAACAGACACACCAGCAGATACACAGCACGAAAAACGATTGCGGGCCTCAACAGGAAAACCGTCCCAAGATGGGGACATTCGAGCCGACCGAGCCGCGCCGCAACGTTCAGAATTGGAGGGACACGTGGAGATCAAACCCCGCCTGGTCGCAAAAACCGAGGGATCATACGCAGAATTCGTGCTCGAGCCGCTTCAACGCGGTTACGGCGTCACGCTGGGCAACCCGCTGCGCCGCATCCTCCTGTCTTCGATCCCCGGCACCGCCGTGACGAGCGTCTACATCGAGGACGTGCTGCACGAATTCTCGACCATTCCAGGTGTGACCGAGGACGTGATCCAGATCATCCTCAACCTCAAGGAGCTCGTCGTCAAATTCCACGCCCCCGGCGCAAAAACCTTGTCCTTGCGGATTGATGGTCCAAAAACCGTCACCGCCAAAGACTTGGACATGGGGCCAGATGCCGAAGTCGTCAACGGCGACCTGCACATCGCCACCGTCGGCAAGGGCGGCAAACTCGTGATGGAAGTCCGCGTCGAAGAGGGCGTCGGATACGTCCCGAGCGAGCGTCACAACACCAAGGATCGCATCAACAGCATCCCGGTGGACGCGATGTTCACCCCGGTTCGCCGCGTCGCGTACCACGTCGAGGACACCCGCGTTGGGCAACAAACCGACTTGGATCGCCTTGTCCTGCGCGTCTGGACCGATGGCAGCATCAGCCCGGAAGACGCACTCGATCACGCCGTCTCGACACTCTCGAGCCAACTGAGCGTGTTCTCGAGCGTCGAAAAGGTGGCCGCACCAACACCGGTCGCCATTATCCCGGCAGCCGTCAAACAAAACCCAGCCGCCGCACCCGTCAAAGCCGCCGCGCCAGCCGCAAGCGTCGAATCCAGCACCCCAGGCGTGACGCTCGAGGGACTGGGACTGACCACCCGCGTCTTGCACAGCCTTAAAGAAGAGGGCATTGATTCGGTGGACGCGCTGTGCGCCCTGTCGGAAAAAGACCTCAAGAAAGTCCCCGGCGTGGGCGAACGCAGCCTTGACGAGATCAAGAAGCAACTCGCCATTCACGGCCTTGAATTGAAATTCTAGTATCTCGAGCAATCGAGATTTGAAAAGAGGATGTTATGCGTCACTTAGTTGCAGGACGAAGGCTCAGCCGCTCCTCGAGCCACCGTCGCGCCCTCGCCAACGCCCAAGCCACCGCACTCCTTCGCGAAGGCCGAATCGAAACCACACTCGCCAAGGCCAAGGAATTGCGCCCATTCGTCGAACACCTGATCACCAAAGCCAAAGGTGGCAAGCTGCACGACATGCGCATCATCAATCAGGATATTAAGGACCGTGCGGTTCTGAAAAACCTGATGGAAGTGATCGCACCGAAATACATGGATCGTCCAGGCGGTTACACGCGTATCCTGAAGACCGGGATTCGTCGCGGTGATTCTGCACCGCTGGCACTGATCGAACTCGTCTAAGCAAACGATTATTCGAAACTCCTCGAGACGGGATTTGGCTCCCAGTGCTCGAGGAGTTTGGTTTGAAACCAATCAAATTGGTTCCCGCAATTGACACGCTCGGATTTGTGAAATGAACCCGCTTGATTGGCGCTTCACGAAGATGCTGGGAATGGTTCACCAGCCAACGCCAGCGCACGCAAGCGTTGCGCTTCATCCAAACTGACCAACCATGAATAGGCATCTACCGCTTGACCTTTGCGCAAGGCGAACAGTGCTGCACTATGGTTCCCCTTGGTGGCTTGTGCCGCAAATGCCTTTTGTTCGGGAATGTCTTTGATTTCAGCATACTCGGTATCTATTGCGTCACTGACGCGCCTGACTCGGGCAGCCACATCATGAAGCTCGGTTTCGTATTCGGGAAAGTACGCCAAGAACTCAGCTTCTTCACCGAGCATGATCAGTTCAAGTGCACGACGTTCACTCCAAGATTCCCGTAGTAAAGACACTTCAACGTAACCTTCGCTTTTGATTTTGACACGCTGAAAATGGCTGTCACGAACAACAAACCCTTCCCCGTCCATTGGTGAAATGGCACGGGCAGCCTCGCGCAAACCTTCACGGGTCAGAGCGTGTGTTTTGACGGCTTCGTAGTGCAATTTCTTGGCCCAATGCTCTGAGGGTTCTTCTTGCAGAGTGAACAAATTGCGAACACCATGCAGCACCAAGCGGGAATTAATGTGTCTTACGACCACGCGGTTGTGTGGGGTCATGAGTTCAAAAGAAAACGTGTAAGTTGCGCCCAGTTCGTCCGGGGAAGGGGGCAATACATACCCCAGTTGATCCCACGTTTTCCAAAATAACTCGCGGTAAGTCAGATCCTGATTGGTGGACCGGATATCCTGAACGACGTTGCCTGCTGCATCCGCAGTGCCACTGGATTGCACTTGCCACGCATTGTCATACCAATACAAAGCCATCAAAGAACCGTCCAGTTTTTCCTCAATACATGCAGTGGTCCAGTTGATTTCAGTGGCTAACGGTTCTTCGGCGTTGAAGAACTTTCGGAAGCTCATGCTTGTGACAGCCCAATCGCGGCTCTCGTCTAAAATGAGGCCACGCGCTTCCTGTACAGCTTTTTCCATCATCGGGCTGAGCCGTTGATCGTATTTGAAGCAAACAAGGTTCTCAAAAATTCCGTGACGGCGCGTCTTGATGGCGAGACCCTCGAGACCGGCTAAACCTCTTTCCCGTAGCAGTTGTTGGATGGCGAGTTCTGGCATATTGCACTCCTGGCAAGCGTTCTAGCGTCCATTGTACAAAACCAGTCAAAGTTGATGTGCTCAGATCTCAAATTCAATGCCCGCAAAAACCTGCTCGACTCGAGTTCCCATTTCTCGAGTTTGCCGGTGAGCATCATCCTCCCCGAAGTCGCCCCAACGCCGCAGCCGGGTCAAGCACCTCGAAATCCAACGCTTGACCCGCCGCAATCACCTGCGCATCTCGAGGTCAAGAATCAGATTCAACCTCTCGAGCCTCAAATTCAATGCCTGCAAAAACCTGCTCGAGCGTCAATTTCGTCTCGAGGCATGGCACTTCGATTTCGCCCTCACCCTCGAGTGATTCAAATAACCAACCTGCGGGCGTGCGCCGGTAGATTCTGACCACGCGCCGGTCCTGTTCGACCATCACGTAACGCTCGAGGCTGGGCAGGCGGGTGTACTCGTCGAGCTTGGGGCCGGTGTCGGTGGCTTGCGTGCTTTCGGACAGCACTTCAACGATCAGGCAAGGATTCTCGAGGATGTACGGGTTATCGCCGGGTGCGCAACTGACCATCACATCTGGGTAACGGTAGCGCATTCCACTGACCTGAACCTTGACGGTTTCCATCACAACCTCGCAATTGCGGGCCAACGCGATTTCACGCAGGGCAAACACGATGTTCCCAGCAATTCGGTGATGATGACGTGTCGCACCCGCCATTGCCAGCAATTCACCGTCAACGTACTCGTGCCGAACTTCGCTGGATTTTTCGAGTTCCAGGTACGTTTTGACATCAATGATCTTCTCGAGTTTCTTTTCGAGGGTTTGCGCCATGCGGGTATTGTACTCGGCCTTGGGGCTTGAAGTTCAATGCCTACAAAAACCTGCTCGACTCGAGTTTTCTATTCTCGAGGTTGCCGGTGAACATCATCTTCCCCGAAATCGCCCCAACGCCGCAGCCGGGTCAAGCACCTCGAAATCCAATGTTTGACCCGTCACAATCACCCTTGCATCTCGAGAGACGATGAACTCCGCGTGGCTTTCAAACGCCAGGTCAAAAATCCAACCGTCGTTCGGGTCGTTCAAT
>JANOWZ010000748.1:0-11815 GCA_031418155.1 Deinococcales bacterium | reverse complement strand
TGTGGTGGCGATAGGCGGACTTGAACCGCCGACATCACGATTATGAGTCGTGCGCTCTAACCAGCTGAGCTACATCGCCGTACCGATCTGGACTCGAGGTTGCAGTGGTGCCGAGAGCGGGACTTGAACCCGCACGGGTGTTATCCCATCAGATTTTAAGTCTGCCGCGTCTACCGTTCCGCCATCCCGGCTCGAGCCGTACCGCGTCAAACAGAGTATACCGTCCGACACAAAACGTCAATTTTGGCAGGTGGACCGGAAACAGCGCGAGTCAATTGTATGTGTCTGACACGTCTTCTGTACGTGATGGGGGTCAACATGGCAACCTTGGAAGCACTGGTAACCGAATTCTTGACGGACACCAAAGCACGGGCGTTAAGTCCGGGGACGACACGCTGGTACGGGCAAACCTTGCGCCCGTTCTTGGTGTTTGCCCTGGGTCAGAGTGTCACTGAACTCACCGGGTTCGATGCACGGCTGGTCAGGCTTTACATGGGCGAATGCGTCACCAAACTCAGCCCAGGCGGTGCTCATGCCCGAATGCGAGCCTTACGCGCCCTGTCCAGTTACCTTGTCTCTGAGGAATTGCTCGAGGTCAACCCGTTCAACCGCGTCAAACTGCCCAAAGTGCCAGACCGGGCCTTAGATGTGGTCAGTGAAGACCAGTTCAGGTCCCTGACGTCAGCGGCAGGCGTGGGCTTGAACCCCTTGCGTGACCAGACCATCTTCTCGGTGATGTTTGACACTGGCTTGCGTGCAATGGAACTGTGCGGGGTCAGGCTTGACGATGTGCAAAGCGGCGAGGGTGGCATCATGGTTCAGCGCGGCAAAGGTGACAAGCATCGCTTTGTCCCAGCGTCTCGATGGGTTCTGAAGACCATCACGCGCTATGTGACGCTTGAACGCCCGAAGACGGCCCACGAAAACCTCTTCATGGCTCGAGGTGACGCGCCACTCTGCTATGAGTCCCTACGCGGGGTCATCGAACGGCACTGCATTACTGCCGGTTTGAAAACAGTTCGGCCCCATGCGTTCAGGCGTGGCTTTGCCGTGGCCTACATACGCAATGGTGGAGATGCGTTCACCCTTCAGCGCATTCTCGGACACACAACACTTGCCATGAGCAGCAAGTATGCCCGGATGAACGTAGACGACGTGAAGGATGTACATTCACGGGTCAGCCCGGTAGGTAGGTCAGCAAAATGAACATCTCACTGGACACCGCACAGGCTTTGCTCGAGGCATTGAAACGAAACCCGGCAGAGGCTCAACTGAGGAACACCCCGAACACCGGTACGGCAACCGTTCGCCCGTCTCACTCACGCAGCCCGGAGGTAACACCATGACCGCAAGCAACCAAGAAACAGCCCTCGAATTTCTTGCTGATGCTGATGCAAATTTGAAATGCGCTATCGACATGATAGAAACAGCCCTCAAAACGGGCGATAAACAAAGTTTCTATCAAAGCGTAGACCTTTTTGAGCAAGGGCTGCAATTCCTTCCCAAAGGGCTTAGCTGAGAAGTTGCGCCTGGCGATTCCCGCGTCACACACGAGAGTCAAGCCGGGCTTCTTGATCCTAACCATGCACCTTCTTGCCGCTACAGCAGCACCTGACAGGCTTCTTGATCCCAAACCAGCACCTACCGGGCTTGGATCGCTTGCGGCGCTGACGGGCAGGATCGCTTCAAGTTCCCACCAGTGAACGGATGGTCCTTTGAACAAAGAAGCCCGAACCGTATTCAACACCATTCAAGCCCTCATCACCAGCCATCAACTCCAAACGTTCAATGCCTTGATCGCGGCATTCCTTGAAGCAGACAAAAATCCCAGACCCGAACACGTTCCAGCCAAGAGCCCGAGCGCCTTCAACCGATTCCTGAACTTGTACAACTGGAATGCTCGAGCCTCATCCTTACCCGTAAACCTCGTTGGCCCGTCTCGCCGTGATGTACCCGTTCTTGATGTCCTCGAGCACCGCATCACGGTTGCGTTTTTTCGGATCGCCAAAACCAGCGCCGTTCGCCGTCATGACCCGGATCACATCGTCGGTGTTCAAGAGCAAGCCCGTGACCACCGCGTGCTTTTCGCGTTTACCATCGCGCCGGATGATCTCGATGTAATTCGCTGAACCTTCACGGCCAGCCTCGAGCGACCAGGGTTTGTGCTTGTTCCTCGAGTATGCGCAGGTCAGGAAGGTATTGTCTGCTCGCACGCGATAATCGAGCACGATGCCTTTGCCACCCCGGAATTCGCCTTCGCCACCAGCTTCCATGTTCAGGCTGAGTTGATCGACATAGAGGCCATAACGGGTTTCGGCGATTTCCACCGGGCAGTTGTACGTCTCGCCGTGGAAACCGCTGAAAATCCCGCTGTTGCCATCGGCCACACTCGAGCCGCCCCAACCACCAATTTGCGGTTCGATGATCGTAAAAAAGCGTCCCGTGTCCGGGTGCAACCCGAAAACAATTGTGCCGCAGATCGAGGAGAAATTCCCGGCAGGCAAGCGGCCCTCCATGTGCGGGGCCAGGCAGCGCCAGATCAGGTCGTAAAGTCGAATCTCGACCTCGTAGTAAATGGCGAAGGCGGCGGGTGGGTTGGCATCAAAGACGCTGCCTTTGCGGGTGATGACATTCAGTGGCCGGAATGAACCACCGTTCGCCACACCGTAAGGATCGGTCAGGCTTTTGAAGACCATCTGTCCAGCAATCATTGCTCCATCTCGGCAGCAATTGTTGGGGCCAGTGTCTTGATCCGGGTTGTTGCGCAAATCAACAGTGAATTCGTCATCGCTGATGGTCACGGTAACGCTGTACATCACGCCGCTGTCCTGTTCTTCGGACAGGGTGAACGTGCCCTTCGGCAGCGTCTTGAGGGCCTTTCTCGAGATCGCCTCGCCGTAATCCATGAAGTAACGCATGCTCGCCACGAAGGTGTCTTGCCCATACTTTTCGACCAACTCGAGCAAGCGCCGATGCCCGAGACGCACGGCGGAAATCCCCGCCCAGAGATCGCCGGTTAAGAAATCGGGCAGGCGGCTGTTGGTTTTGATGATCTCCATGACGCTCTTGATCGGCAGGCCGCGATCAATGAGTTTCACGGCAGGCAACCGCAAGCCTTCTTGAAAAATCTCTTTGGCATCGTTCGACATCGAACCGGCCACCAGACCACCGACATCCGGCCAGTGTGCAATGTTTGCGGTCCAAGCCACGATCTCGTCACCGACAAACACCGGCATTGCCAGCACGCCATCGTTGAGGTGCGTAACACCGCCAAAGTACGGATCGTTGGTGATGAAGACATCTCCAGGATGGATCTCCTCGAGCGGGTTCAACTCGAGGATTTTTTGCACGGCCTTGTCGAGCACACCCACAAACGCGGGAATGCCCGCACCACTTGCAGCGAGGTTGCCAACACCATCGGTGATGCCAGTGCCCATGTCGAGCACTTCGTAAATGATTGCGCTCATTGCGGTTTTGCGCATCGCAGCAAACATCTCGTCGCTGATCGCTTGCAAAGAATTCTGAATGATCTCGAGCGTGATCGGATCGAACTTGCTGACACTTGATTTTTTGCTGCTCGAGGCTCGAGGTGTTTTGCCGATGGATTTTTTGACAGGTTGGCGTTTCACTTACGGCCTCCTTTGAACACGGGCGGCGTGACTTCGATGTGAACGTGACCGTACTCGTCCACGCGCACGCGGTTGCCCGGATGAATCACCATCGTCGTACCGTTCGTTTCGATGATTGCTGGGCCAACAAATTTCGCTCCAGGTTCGAGCTTGTCACCGTCATAAATATCAGCGCCGTGAAGACCCTCGAGTGCGAAATCGACATTGCGGTTTCCCTTGTGCGCATCGGCCAGTTTGCGTTTCGTGCGCGGCAATTTGATCGGCTCGAGCTTGCCAACGGCGGCGGAGGCAACCAGGTGCAATCCGACAAATTCGACAGGCGCACCGAGGCGATACGTGTACTCGCGCTCGTAAGCTTCGTGAAAATTTTCAATGATCGAAGGAATCGTTTTGGCACTGATCTTCGCGTCTGGCATGGCGATCTCGACGGTGTGTTCCTGATTTTCGTAACGCAGTTTGGCGTAACGAATGAAACTCACCTGTGAACGCTTGATGCCCTCCACTTTGAACTGCTCGAGGGCAGAAGCCGTGACCTCTTGCACCAACGCCTCGAGTGCAGCGGCGTTCTCGGCTTTCAAACCTGCGAGCCGGGTGACGAAGTAATCGCGGCGCAGGTCGCTCATCATCATGCCCCAGGCACTGAAAACATCTGCGGCCCGAGGAATCACGACCTTGCGAATGTTCAATTCTTGCGCGAGCGCCACGGCGTGCATCGCGCCACCACCACCGAAGGCGACCAGCGTGAAATCTCGAGGATCATGGCCACGGTTGACCGAAACAAGTTTGAGCGCGTTGACCATGTTGTGGTTCGCCATGCGCACAATGCCTCGTGCCGCCTCGAGCCTGCTGACCTTCAACTTTTTGGCCACCGCATCGAGCGAGGCATTAACCGCTTTCATGTCCGCCTTGATTTCGCCACCGCAGAAGAAATCCTTGTTGATCCGCCCGAGCACCAAATTCGCGTCCGTGGTTGTGGCATCGCTGCCGCCGCGCCCGTATGCCGCCGGACCCGGTTGCGCCCCAGCCGATTGCGGCCCGACGTGCAACTTGCTGAATTCATCGACCCAGGCGATGCTGCCGCCACCCTGACCGATCTCAACAATATCGAGCACCGGAACTTGAATCGGATAACCGGCCGATTGATGCGTGCGTTCAATCCAGTAATCGGTTTGCACGCGCACGCGACCATTCTCGATCAGCGAGCACTTCGCGGTCGTGCCACCAATGTCGAGTGCCAGCACGTTCGGCTCGCCAATCAAACGCCCAAGTTCCGCCGCGCCCCAAACGCCACTGGCAGGGCCGGACTCAACCATCGTGATTGGAATTTCTTTGGTGTGCTCGAGCGAATCCACACCACAATTCGATTGCATGATGTACATCTGCCCAGTAAATCCTTCATCGCGTGCGCTGGCCTGCAACCTCGAGAGGTAACGTTCGGCAATCGGTTGCACATAGGCCGAAAGGATCGTCGTGTTTGAGCGTTCGTACTCGCGCCATTCCCGCGTGATCTGATGCGAGGCGACCACCGCGACCTCCGGCCAGAGTTCACGTACCCGCTCGAGCACGGCTTTTTCGTGGGCTGGGTTGGCGTAGGAGTGCAGCAGGCAAATCGCCACGGCCTGCACACCTTCGCGCTTGAAGGTTTTGATGATGGCAGGCAAGCCTGATAGCTCGAGCGCAATCCGCTCCGTGCCTTGCGGCGAAATTCTGCCCGGCACTTCATGGCGCAAATAACGCGGCACGAATGGTTCAGGTTTTTTATAGAACAGATTGAAAAAATCTGGCCGGTTTCCTCGAGCAATCTCGATTGAATCGCGGAAACCTTCGGTCGTGATCAGGCCGGTTTTGACACCCTTGCGTTCGGTCAGGGCATTGATGACCACGGTCGTGCCGTGCGCCATGAATGCGATCTCGGCCATCGGCAAGCCCGCCTTGTGAATCACGTTCATCACGCCACGCTCGAAATCGGGCGGTGTCGTGTCCGTCTTGGCGGTGACAATTTCTTGCCGACCAGTTTTTGGATCGGTGCGAAAATACACGAGATCGGTAAAAGTTCCACCGACATCGGTGGCGGCACGGATGCTGGGTTGCGTCATACTTCCTCCTCAACAAATCTTGAGCCTGAAAGATTCTTGTAGGGTGCGCTCTTGAGCGCACCACCGGCCATCACGATCAAAAACCTGCCTCGAGTATTTCCATAAAGTCATGCTCGAGCTTGGATTGAAACTGGATGCGTGTGACGGTGCGTTCAAGAGCGCACCTACGGGTTGTGAGCGATGCTCGAGCATCAGATCACGTCCAGTTGGGTTTGAATGGCGGTGGTGATTTCGATGTCACGCTTGAGGCTGTAGACATTGATTTCGGATCGCACACCGAATTCGGGCAGGTAGACACCAGGTTCGATGGTAAAGCCGAGGCGTGGCAAAACCTTGCGCTCATCGAGGGTTTCGATGCCGTCGAAATGTGCGGCCTCACCATGCACGGCGCTCGAGCCGAGGCTGTGACCGGTGCGGTGCAAGAGAAATTTTTCGTAACCAGCATTGATCAGGACTTGGCGCACAACGCGATCCACCTCGAAGCCTTGTACGACCTGACCATCATTGAGCCTTGAACGCAAAAAATTCACGCCCGCATCTCGAGACGCGGTGACACGATCAAAAGCTCGAGTGAACGCTTCATTGGGCGGGCCGACGTGGGCCATCCAGGTGATGTCACCGAACGGATCGTTCTTTGAGGTTTGACAGAACAAATCCATCAGCACCGCACCGGGTCCGAGCAGCCTCGAGCCTGTCTCCGACGGTGTGTAATGTGGATCGTTCGAGGTCACACCGAAGCAGACAATCGGTGCGTGGTCGTAGATCATGCCGCGTTTTTCCATCTCGAGGCACATCTGTGATTGCAATTGGTACTCGGTCAAGGGCTTGCCGCTCGAGATGTGCTCACGGATGATTCGCAAGGCCGCATCTTTGGTTTCGGTCAGGGCGTTCGCGGCGCGGCGGTGGTTCTCAAGTTGCGCATCGGTCCAAGCGAGGAACAATTGCAACAGATCACCGGAACTGACGATCTCAACGCCGAGGCTGCGCACCAGGTCAATCGTGCCGCCATCAACCTTGGACACATACGGATTGTTGTTCTGCGGCGAGAATTCCATCGCAATTCGTTTCGCCTGACCGAGCGTGGATTTCAGGTGCGCGACCAGATCCTCACGGCTCGAGTAACTTGAGGTCGGCAAGCCAGTTTCAGGAAATGAACCGTACTCGATGGCGTGAACCGTGACGGTCGGCTGGCCTTGTGCCGGAATCCAAACAAACCAACGGCGCGTCAACAATCCTTTCCCCTCGAGCCCGACGATGCGTTTGACGAACGGGTTCGTGCCACGAAAATCGAACAGCAACCAGCCGTCCAGTTTCGCCTCTTGCAAATGCGCTTGAACCTCAGCGAGTTTCGCTTGCAGCACGTTGACCTCCTGAAAAAAGTTTTTGTTCGATCACACCTGAGACCATGTGACACGCCGCCACGTGATCGTTGCGCACGCTCGAGAGTTCCGGCACGGTGGCACGACAGGCAGCTTCGGCGAATGGACAGCGCGGCGCGAAACTGCATCCTTGCGAGGCCATCTCGCTCGAGAGCACCATGTTGCGATCCCACGGCCAGGCTGGTTTGAGGCGTTCTTCCTCTTCGGAAACCACCGGAATGCTCGAGATCAACATGCGCGTGTACGGATGCTCTGGATCGTTGAACAGGTCGGCGGTCGGCCCAAGTTCAACGATTTTGCCCCGGTACATCACCGCCACCCGCGAGGCGACATTGCGCACCACGCCCAGGTCATGCGTGATGAAGACGTAGGTCAGTTTGAAACGCGATTGCAATTCGACCAGCAGGTGCAAGACTTTCGCCTGCACGCTGACATCCAAGGCCGAGGTCGGTTCGTCCAGCACCAGCAATTGCGGTTCTGCCGCCAGCGCTCGAGCCATCGCCACCCGTTGTCGTTGACCGCCGGAGAGCGCATTTGGAAATCGATCCAAATACTCGGCGCTCATGCCCACGACCTCGAGCAATTCTGCTACCCGAGTACGGTGCTCCGCAGGCGGGCGCAATTTGTGCGTCTCGAGTGCGAGGCGAATGCTCTGAAAGACCGTGCGGCGCGGGTTCAGGGTTGTCATCGGATTTTGTTGCACGTACTGAATCCTTCGGCGCAACTCGAGCGAACGCGCCGCCGTCAATGGTGTTCCACGAAACTCGAGTTGACCAGAGGTCAGCCCTTCAATCCCCAGGATCATGTTCGCCAAAGTTGTCTTGCCCGAACCCGATTCACCGACCACCGCCAGCGTTTCACCCTCGAGCACCTCGAGACTCACGCCATCAAGCGCACGGATGGCCCCGGTGCGGGCCTTGTAATGCTTGACCACACTGGATGCTTTCAGAAGCGGTTCGCTCACGCTGGAACCCCCTTGTAGAGCACACAGGACACACGATGACCGGCAGCCACCTCGAGCGATGGCGGGATTTTCTGACACGCCTGACTCGCCTGAGCGCAACGCGGATGAAACCGACACCCAGCGGGCGGCGACGTGTAATCCGGCACAAAACCATCAATCCCCAGTGGCAATTGCGTGCCTGTCAACTTCGGCACACTCTCGAGCAGGGCTCTGGTATACGGATGCTTCGGGCTCGAGAACAGATCTTTCGTGCTTGCCTCTTCGACGATGTTGCCCGCGTACATCACGTAGACGCGATCCGCGAACTGACGCACCACACCCAAATTGTGCGTGATCAACAAGACCGCCGAGTTCAGGTTTTGCGTCAAATCGCGCATCAAGCGCAAGGTTTGCTCCTGCACGGTCACATCGAGCGCCGTACCGGGTTCGTCCGCCAACACCAACTCCGGTTTGTTGACCAACGCCATCGCTATCAGCACGCGCTGGTTCAAGCCGCCCGAGAGTTGAAACGGATACGCCTCGAGCACGCGATCAGGATCGGAAATTGCCACCTGCGAGAGTCCGTTGCGAGCAATCTCGAGCACCTGCGCTCGGGTGCTGGTGGCGTGCCCACGTCGGATCACCGCCGTCATCTGATCGAGAATCGTGAACGTTGGATTCAATGAAGCCATCGGGTCTTGAAAGATCGTGCCAATGCGCCGACCACGCACCTCACGTAATTTTGATTCGGATGCACCCGTGATCTCGAGGTCATCGAACATGATTTTTCCCGAGGTCATCACATTCGGACCATTCAACAATCCGAGAATCAAACGCAAGGTCACGGATTTCCCGCAACCCGATTCACCAACAATAGCCACCCGTTCGCCGCGTCGCACCTCGAGGTTCACGCCCGCCAGCACGTGCGAAACGCCCTCGAAGAGTTTGAATCGAAGGTGCAGATCAGTGATGCTCAGCAAAGGTTGCGTCACATTACACCCCTAGGTATTTGTAGGGTGCGCTCAAGAGCGCACCGCCCGCCAACAGCATCCAACCCAGCGGTGACTCGAGCTTGGATGTGATTCAAGATGTTCTCGAGATCGAAGAAAAAGTGCTCGAGGAATTGTTTTGAATGGGATTGCCAGATGGTGCGCTCAAGAGCGCACCCTACGAGTGAATTGGTTTTCATACGTCCACGTCCAGAAGATCACGCAGGCCATCACCGAGCAGGTTGAAGCCGAGCACGCACACGAGCACAGCAAGGCCGGGAAACACGGTGATCCACCACGCATCCGGCAGGTATTTCGCGCCATCGGCGACCATCGAACCGAGGTCGGGTGTGGGCGGTTGCACACCCAAGCCCAGGAACGACAAACTCGCACCAATCAGGATCACGAAGCCCATGTCGAGCGTCATCTTGGTCAAAATACTTGGCAGGCAATTCGGTAAAATCTCGCGGAAGAGGATGTGAAATCTCGAGGCTCCCATCACTTCGCTGGCGGTGACAAAGCCTTCGGTGCGAACCGAGCGGGTCAGGTTGTAGACGAGTCGCGTGTACCAGGGCCACCACATGACCGTGACCGCCATCATTGCGTTAAACAAATTTGGTTCGAGGAATCCGAGCACGGCGAGGGCCAGCACGAGCGGCGGCAGGGCCAGGAAAACATCGGTCACGCGCATGATGACCGTCTCGAGTCGTCCAGAAAAATACCCAGCGAGCAGGCCGAGGCCCACGCCCACCGGGACCGCCAACGTCAGCACCACCACACCGAGCGCCAGTGAGACACGCAGACCAAAGACGATCCGGGTCAGGATGTCACGCCCAATCGTGTCCGTGCCGAACAGGTATTTGAGCGATGGTGCACTCGAGCCTTCGGTAAAATTGATGAACGATCCGGCGTGCTTCGGGTACGGTGTCACGAACGGCGCGAAGATCGCCAGCAGCACGATCAGCACGACGATGGCGAGTCCGGCGACCGAGAGCGGATTGCGCGAAAACCGATACCACGCCCTCGAGCGAAAGACGTTTGGCCCACGTGAAACAACTGTCATCCTCGAGCCTCCTCGCGGAAACGAATTCGCGGATTGACATACCCGACAATCAAATCGACGATGATGTTAACGATCAAAAAGAACACCGCCACCACCAAGGTCGTGCCGACAATCGCGTTCAAATCCTTGCGCAAAATCGCCTGCACCGCGTATTTCGCCATTCCGGGCCAGTTGAAGACCGCTTCGATCAGAAACGCCCCACCGAGCATCGCGGCAAAATCCAACCCAAGAATCGTCAAGGTCGGAATCATCGCGGGTCGCAGCGCGTACTTCGTGGCGATCTGCATTTCGCTCAGGCCAAAGGCTCGAGCCATTTCGATGTACGGCTTGCCATACGAATCGAGCATGTTCGCCCGCGTCAAACGGGCCGTCTGCCCGATGCCCGAGAAGGCCAGGGCCGCCGCAGGCAGGATCAAATGTCGCAGTGCATCCCAAAAGGTTGCCCATTGGCCCGCCAGCATGGAATCCAGAATCAAGAAGCCTGTGGTTCGAGGTGGCAACAGGAAGGTATCGCCCTGCTGTCCCGCCACCGGCAGCACCGCCACCCAGTAGGCGAACAGCAGGACCAAGAAAATTGCCCAGACAAAATTCGGCGTGACCACACCAAGAATCGCCACAACTCGAGCCACGTTGTCCGGCCAGAGGTTGCGATAGCGTGCCGCCAGCACGCCCAACGGCAAGCCGAGCAAGACCATCAACAAACCGCCCGCGATCACCAACTCGAGCGTTGCCGGAAAGAACTCCGCCAGGTCCGTTGTGACTGGACGGCGCGTGTACAAACTCATGCCGAGGTCGCCCTGCGACAAACGCCGCACGAACTCGAGGTACTGCAATGGCAATGGGCGGTCCAAGTACAATTCCGCCCGCAGGTTCGCCACGGATTCCTGCGATGCCATCGGCCCGAGTGCAATGCGGGCCGGATCACCCGGAATGACTCGAGCGATCACGAAAATCAGGATCGACACGCCAATCAGCACGCCAATCGAGGCGAACAACCGACGGCCAAGGTAGGTGAAAAAACTCGACATGCAATCCCCTCGAGCATTACTGAATCGTCCAACCACCATCAATCATCAAGGTTGCGCCGGTCATCATTGACGCTGCGGGTGAGGCGAGAAACACCACGGGCCGCGCCACATCTTCTGGTTTGCCAATCCTGCCCAGCGGAATCCTGCGTTTGACCGATGCCCTGAAATCCTCGTCATCCAGCCATTTTTTCGTGCCTGGGGTTTCAATGAATGTTGGGGCCACCGCATTGACCGTGATGTTGTACTGCGCCCACTCGAGCGCCAAGCATTTGGTCAGGTGCGAGATGGCAGCTTTGGTCATGCAGTAGACGGCTTCGGTGGGCAAGGCCACGAACCCGGCTTGCGAACCAATGTTGATGATGCGCCCACGGCGTTGCCGGATCATGATGCGGCCCACGGCTTGCGAAACAAAAAACGTGCCTTTGAGGTTGACGGCTATAGTCGCGTCAAAGTCTTGTTCGCTTACATCCTCAGCGGGACTGGCTGCGCCAATGCCGGTGTTGTTCACCAAGATGTCAATGCGTTTGAAATGCTTGTGGGCCGTTGCCACCGCGCTCGAGATTTGATCCATGTTGGAAACATCCATTTGCACAGCCAAGACTTTTCGGCCCAGTTTTTCAATCTGTTTGACCAATGCTCGAGCCGAGGAAATGTCGTGAAGGCCAAGCACGATGTCCGCGCCAGCTTC
>JANOWZ010000747.1:0-3556 GCA_031418155.1 Deinococcales bacterium | reverse complement strand
TGCTCGAGACCGTCGCCGAACACGAGGGCGAGGGCATGAGCGAACTCGCCCGGAACGCGCAGATGACGCACAACCAAACGCACCGGATTCTGGCGACGCTCGAGACGCACGGTTACGTGATTCGCAACGACACCCGTGGCTATCACATCGGGCCAAAACTGGCGGTGCTTGAGCGTCGCGCCGGACGCTACCGCAACCTGATCGAGGCGGCGAGTGCGAGCATGGACGAACTCGCCGCGCAGACTGGCGAGAGTATTCTGTTGGCGGTGCGCAACCGGCTTGAACGCATGGTGATCGACTCGAGGCCCAGCCGTCACTCGTTGCGCGTGGACTGGCCGGTCGGCTCGAAGCTGCCGTTGCACGTCGGCGGGCTCGGCGTGGCGTTGCTGGCGTTCGCACCGCAGGCGGTGCAACTCGAGGTCATGACGCAACCCCGAAATCGATTCACCGCGCAAACGTTGACCGATAAAAAAGCCCTACAAACCGAACTTGAGACGGTACGCAAATCCAAAGTGCGAATCTCGAAAGACGATTATGCGACCGGTGAGTTCAGCGTCGCCGCCCCAATTCTGGATGCGAAAGGCGAGGCGTTCGCCGCGATCAACATTTCCGGATTCACCGCCCGGTTGACGCCGAAACTCGAACGTGAATATGCGCAAGCGGTGCGTGGGGCGGCAGAGAAAACTTCAAACGTGTTGGGTTGAACCGCACCATATTTCGATTGACACAGGACTGACAATCAACTGACAGGCTCAAGCCGTGAAAACAAAAACACTCCTGCTGGCCCTTGCCACCACCACCTTCTCGTTCGTTGCACTGGCGCAAACCGCGAACGCACCGTTCCGCTTCGTTGCTTTCGGTGACATGCCGTATGCGATCCCAGTGGACTACGCGAAGTTCGAGCGTTTGATCGGCACGATCAATGCCGCCAAACCAGAGTTCTCTGTTTTCGTGGGCGACACCAAAAGCGGCTCGAGCGAATGCTCGGATGCAAACATGCAAAAGATCCTCGATTATTTCGGCACCTTCGAGCAACCATTGACCTATGCCATCGGTGACAACGAATGGACCGATTGCCACCGCGAAAAGGCGGGCAAGTTCGATCCGCTCGAACGCCTCGCCAAAGTGCGCAGCATGTTCTTCAAGGACAACAAAAGTTTCGGCAAAACCAGCATGACCCTCGAGCGCCAAGCGGACGTTTCCGCACACAAGCAGATGGTCGAAAATTCGCGTTGGACCAAGAACGCCGTGGTCTTCACGTCATTGCACATCGTTGGCAGCAACAACGGTTTCGAGCGCAACCTCGAGTCGATCTCTGAATACTTTGCGCGTGACAAAGCCAACGTCGAATGGATCAACAACAGCTTCGAGATGGCTGCCAAAAACAACGCGCCCGCCGTGGTCTTCGCATTTCAGGCCGACATGGATTTTGCGCAAACCAATGCCTACGCCGTCTCAGGGTACGCCAACACCATCGCCGCGCTTCGTGCCGGAGCCATTGCCTTCAAGAAACCCGTTCTGCTGATTCATGGCGATTCGCATGCCCTGATGATCGACAACCCGCTGTTCACCGCCGACGGCAAGCGTCTCGAGAACGTCACCCGTTTGATGGTCATGGGCGCAGATCAAATCCAAGCTGTTGAAGTCGGTGTGAATCCATCGAGCGCGGGAGTGTTCAGTTTCGCACCGATGATCGTGCGCGAAAACCTCAACACCGTAAAATAAGTGCGGGCAACAAATTCGGAGGAGCCTCTGCTTCAATTCTACGAGGTGACTGACACCACCGCCAACCGTTCGTTATTACGCCAACCGCACTGCTGGGTCGATGTCGCCCGCCCGAGCAACGACGAGCTTTTGCAACTGCGCGAAGAGTTCGGGATTCCCAAGCGTTTCCTGCGCGACGCGCTCGACCCGGACGAACGTTCGCGTTTCGTTCGGGTCGAAGACCACCTGCTGTTCGTGATTCAGGTCAGCCACGACCTCGGTTCGGTTTCGGCGACACCTCACGACACTGTACCGCTGGCGGTGATCCTCTCGCCAGATCACGTCTTCACCGTCTGCGAACACCGCCACACGGTGCTGCTCGAGATCAAGCGGGGACGCACGCCAGCGATTGCGACCGCACAACCGATGCAGTTCGCACTCGAGTTGTTCCGGCGCGTCGCCGAAGGCTATCTGGCCGACTTGCGCGAGATTGATCGCCGCCTCGAGCAACTCGAATCGCGCCTGGAACGCAGCACCCGCAACCGTGAGATTCTGGATTTGATGCGGGTCGAAAAAAGTTTGGTCTACTTCAAGGTGGCACTCAAATCGAATACCTTGATGCTCGAACGATTGCGGCACGACCGGCAGATCAACCTCGAGCCGGAGCATCAGGGTTTGATCGAAGAGGTGATTGTCGAGCACCGTCAAGCCATCGAAATGACCGACATCGCCCTCGGGATTGTCGGCACGATGATGAGCGCCTTCGGATCGGTGATCAGCAACAACGCCAACGCCGTCGTGCATCGCCTGACCGTCGCCACCGTGATGATTGCTATACCGACCTGGATCACCGGTGTCTTCGGCATGAACGTCGTGATCCCATTGGAGAAAGAACCGTGGGCGTTCGGTGCGGTGATCGTCTTGTGCCTGTTGGCGGTCCTTGGAACACTGGCGATGTTCCGTTGGCGCGGCTGGCTGTGACATGGCGGGCACCGGTCGCGCTCGAGTCCACCGGGCAGGTCGAGCCATATCCAGGCATGACAGAACAGGTATAAACTGAAGGTCAAATCAGAGAATTTCCTGGGAGGATTTTATGTTGCATTCTGTCGTGTTGCTCAATGGCGAAAATGGCGGCTTTATCGTTGTGGACGGTTCAATCAGACCGATCCCCAAAATTGGCGATGGCTTGCGCCGTCACCTGCTGGCCGTCAACACCTTGGCGCAGGCGCTCGAGGGTGGCGATGCCCTCGATTCCGATCACGGCGAACTCGAGGCGTTGGTTGTGCAGGCGGCGAATCTCGTCTTGCGTCGTCTCCAGCGTTCTGCCGGGATTGAAGCTCTCGAGCCGGTTGCTGTCGTAGCTTCAGAGCCGGTTGCTGTCGTTGCTGAACCAGAACAGATCGCCGAACCACACGAGAGCGCGGACGCAGTTGCCCTCAGCGAACCGGTTGCAGAGACTGAAACACAGGCGACACCCTCTGCCGAAGTATCCAGTAATGCACAAACGCTTGAGGCTGAATCCAGCGAACCTGTGGAGGCCGAACACGTCAGCAACGGCGAACACGTCGAGCCAGCCGTGGAAGTTGTGGGACATGACGCAGAGGCAATTGAAGTTTCATCTGCCGTAGATACCGAAAAAAAACTTGAAGGAAACCCCGACGAAAATCCTGAGCAAAACCTCGAGCCGATCCACGCCCCGGAAGGTGAATCGGCGCACAACATCGAGGCCAGTTCCTAAGCTTCGGGCTGAATCATTTTCGGATCAAACTCGAGAGGCAACTTGCTTACGGCGCTATCCATGACGCAGCGGATAGCGCTGGATCAATTCGGTTAGAAATCCAACATCGTCACC
>JANOWZ010000746.1:0-12815 GCA_031418155.1 Deinococcales bacterium | reverse complement strand
GGTGAACATCGTGTACGGCACGAGCCGGTTCGCGGTGCTGCGGGTCGCGCCGTGCAGCAGCCGGTCTCGAACGATGCGGTAATCGTCGTAGGAGATGTGCGTGAAGGCCGGACCACCTTTGACATCACCGAGCGCGTAAATGCCCTCAACGCCCGTCTCGAGGTGTTCGTTGACCGGAATGAAGCCTCGAGCATCGACCTGGATGCCTGCCGCCATCAGGTTGAGCGTGTCGGCGTTGGAGGTCCGTCCAATGGCGACCAGCAGGTGCGATCCGGTGATGGTTTCGGGTCCGTTAGGGCCGCTGACCTCGAGTTCGATCTGGCCGTTGTGTTGTCGCACGGATTGCGCAGCGCAGCCCGGACGCAGCATCAACCCTTCATCGGTCATGATTTGCGTGATCGCCCGACTGACATCGGGGTCTTCACGCTCGAGCATTCGCTCGCCACGTTCGATGATGCTGACCTTGCTGCCGAATCGGGCGAACATCTGACCGAATTCAAAGCCGATGTAACCACCGCCGAGCACGATCAGGTGTTCGGGTACAACCTCGAGTTCCATGATGCTGGTCGAGTTGAGCGCCGGGATCTCGTTCAGGCCGGGGAGCTCAGGCACGAATGGGCGCGTGCCAACATTGATGAAAACCTGTGGCGCATTCAATTGCCGTGTGCCACCATCACGCAACCTGACCTCAAGCGAGTGCAATCCGATGAAACTCGCTTCGCCAAAAATCAAGTCCAAACCTGGAATCTTCTCGAGGCTGTTTTGCGAGCCGTTGCGGAACGATTCGACGATGGCGCGTTTGCGTTCACGCACCCGACTGAGCTTGACCGAAACCGGACCGGTGTTCACGCCGTAATCGGCGGCACGACGGGCGAGGTGTGCGACTCGGGCGCTGGCGATCATGGTTTTGGTGGGCGTGCAACCCTCGTTGATGCAGGTTCCACCGACGTGTTCGCGTTCGATCAGGGCGACCTTGCGACCCGCCTTGGCGAGCGCCCCGGCGAGCGGACCGCCTGCCTGTCCAGCACCGACGATGATGGCATCAAAATTCGATTGTTCGGTCATGTGGCCTCCTGGCTTCAGAGTATGCACCTGTTGGTCGCATGCGACTCGAGGCTGATCGAATGAGACCAGATGCAGACACCCAGTCTACCTCTCGAGCGAACCCAAAAAGGAATTCGCTCGAGCCTTGCACTCATTTTTCAGGCGTTCAAGATCAGAGGAAACGTTTGACGATTGGGCAATTGACGATGAACCCCGTCGAACCGAACTTCTTGCCACCAGGACCAGTGATCCAACCGCGTTCGACCAAGCCGAGCACCTGGAATTCCTCGATCACCCTCGAGCGATAACCCTTGTCAATCGCGGCTTTCGTCCATTCGCCAACGTTCAAATCCCACATCGGGCTGTAATCGGTGGCCACCGTTGGGATGCCACCGAGCACGTTCAATGGCCCTGGCCCCTCGCCGAGCAAGGCGCTGTTGAACCCCTGGCGTTGCGGGTTGTCACTGCCGGTGGGACCGTTGACCATGGCGAACAGGCGTTCCACACCGCTGAAGGCGCTGTCGTCACGTCCAACCGGAATGTCGTTCAATCCTGGCGCGAGCGTCACGGCCTCCATCGCGGCGGGCAGTGGGTGGTTGGCATCCAGGCTCAGGTACAGCACTGGTTTGGCGAAACTGAATCCCGGTGTCAGCGCGAGTGTGACCGTGCCACCGTTTCCTTCGGGGCAGATCGAGATGACCTTGTCATGCACCAGTTTGTAATCCGGGGATTTCTTGCAGAAGTTGATCTGTTCGGCACTGACACCGAAGGCGATGACCGGCGCGTTGTAAATGAATCCACCAGCATTCGTGACGCGCACGAGCGGCGTGTAATTGGCATCACCAACCGATCCGGGTTTGAATTCCGTCGGTGGAAACGGATTCGTTTTCGGACCCGGCTTGACGACGTGCTCCGGCGCAAAATTGACCGTGCCCGAATCGAAGGTCAGCGTGCCGTTCTTCTCGAGCTTGGCGGTCCGTGCGCCTTTACCGACGCTGGTGTAGGTCAGTTTGGCCGAGTAATTCAGGCCGAGCGCATCGGCGTTGCCCTTATCATTCGTGTCGGTGATCACGTACCAAACACTTTTGCCGTCTTTGGTTTGACCCTTGTACAAGGGCAGGGTGATCGTGCCTTTGTTCTCGTCGATCTCACCAGATTTCAGGAGTTGCACCGGGCCGACCAATTCTTTTTGCACGCTCGAGGGTGCTGGACCAAAGTACGTCACGGGGATGTCCGCGCCGATTGAGGGTGGTGCGGGTTTGATGTCATCGCCACCTTGCGCAAAGACGATGCCGACCACGGCGAGCAGTGCCGCGACCGAAAGACCTGAAGCGATGTTGGGGTGTTTGTTTTGGGACATGATTTCGTCCTTTCCGTACCGTGAGCCGAGAAGTTTGAATGCGTCAACGTATCTGCAATCAGCAACCGCATTCTTCGGCAACGGGTTGCGTGCCGAGGAGTGGAACGGATGACCGACTGGGTTACAAGATGACTGGTGGTGCGGGTAATTTCTGGGTAACGATGGCTCGAACGAATCCAGATGTGAATTCGAGGCACCATGCTCGAGCCGGATTGTTTTTGGCATGTCGCGGTTAACCCTTGTGCTCGAGCATCTTTTGCGACGCGCGACGCATGGTTTCGGCGGCACTGCGTTCGCCAAGCCGTTCGTAAAGGTCAATCAACCTGGTTTCTGCGGTTTCGCTCAAGGGTTCAATCTCGATGGCCCGTTGGTAGATTTCAATGGCTTGCCTCGGGTCATGTTCCTCGAGCGTTTTGGCAAGTTGCATCGCGGTCTCCAAGGCCAGATCAACTATTAACGTTCGTTGCAGGCTGGCCCACTCGCTGAATGCGTGCGGCAAAAAATCGCCTTTGTACAACTCAAGTGCTGCCCGGAGTCTTTTGGGTGATGGGTCCTTCAGTGTCGCGGCGAGTTCGAGCACATCAACCCCAACCTCGAGTTGGTCTGCGAGCCGGTATACTTTGTGCTCGAACACCAGTGGGTTGAAATCCAGACTTCCAGCTTCGACCAAGGCTGTTCGAGTACGTCGCACGACCACCCGAAAATACTCGAGGTTGCTGCGGTTCACGTAGCCATCCCAGAGCGCATCACAGATTTGATCCCTGCTGGCCGGACCGTGCAAGACCAACCAGACGAGCAGTTCACTGCACCTGGCGAACGGGAACGTGACGGGCATTGAATCGAGACGCACCTCAAGCGCACCAAGGGTTTGTATCTCGAGCCGTGGTCGCTGGGCTTGTCGGTCGTCACGCTGGCTTTGGCGACCATCAAGTTCGGTCAGCAAGCGGTTGACACGCTGGGCCGCTTCGAGAACACGATCCAACGCATCTTGCAACAAGGTTTTGGCGTGCTCGAGCCTGCCAGCGTTGAGCGCACCTTGGACATTTCGCAATGTGCTGACACCCAGTAGGACCGTCTCGAGCGATTCGATGGCGCTGCTCCGAACGGTGGCGTTCGGGAATGGGGCTGATGGGTTGGACTGCGCCAGTCTCATGTTTGTGGCCTCCAATAAATCGAGTCATTCAACTGACTAAATTACGAATTAGACGGGCAAATGGTTCAACCGCACCGCCCCCTCCAAGCAGGATCGCAGATCCAATCTCGATGACTCGAGCAGCATCGCCCTCGAGCACCCGTATAAATTCAACAACGCTATCGCGCTTGTATGATCCGTTTCGAGAAGATCACTTTGCTGTCCCCATCCGCATAAAAATCTGGAATGCGGGCAACCTCGGCATACCCATGCTTGAGGTAAAAGGCGTGGGTCGCATCAAACCTCGGTAGGGAACTCGTATCGATCAACAAAAGTCGGCCACTGTCCGCACAGACTTGCGCCTCGGCGAACCGCAGCAGATCACTGCCGATCCCCTGCCCTTGACGGTCCGGTGCGACCGCAATCCACAGCAGGTCCCACGTCCGGTCAGTCATGGTGTTTGGGGCAATGTACATCACGCCAACCGGTGGATCACCCGGACGATCCGCCCAAACCTCGAGCCGATGATTTGCCCCCAAACGTCCAGCGTGAAGGTCATCCAAGATCGCTTGCAACGGCTCAACCTCGTCTGCACCGAACAGTTTCGTGGCAACTGCCAGGGCAAGCAATGCTGGTGTATCGGCTGATGTGCCAGGACGAAGCATGGTCAAAATCTTGGGGTCGGACACCTCGAGCGATCCTGGAATTGTCTTGCCATGTTGATTCATGTTCTCTCCGAATCACCTTGCTCGTGCCGCACTGGGTGTGGCCCTGACCAATTGCTTCAGCCAAGCCTCGATGCTGACCAGTTGCGCCTCCAAGAAGCTTGCATCACCCATCGCGTTGGCCAACGTGAACGCACCGTACAAACGCGAGATGAACTCCGCACCCAAAGCTCGAGGCTTCGGCAGGTGCAAGGCTTTGAATTGAACCTCGGCGAAATCGATGTGCAAGCGCAGTAACTCGCCAGCATCATCCGCCCGTTGGTTTTGCACGTCACGCAAACCCTGCGCGAGCGAAGCGTAAGGGCAACCATGCGCGGTCAGCAAGTCACGGTTGCGTTTGCTGTCCCGGATTAAGGACCGCAATCGCTCGAGTGGGTTGGCTTCGCAGGCGGCCAGGGCGAGTTCGGCCCGGACTTCCTCGCGGCGGGCTTGGATCACAGCGGCGATCAGGTCGTCTTTGCTGCGGAAGTGATAGTAGACATTGCCGAGCGGTACATTCGCAGCCTCAGCGATGGTGGCGATGGTGGTGGCGACCATGCCGTGCTCGTGAAAGAGGGTCATCGCAGCCTCGAGCAGGCGTTGACGGACGGGGGCTTGGCTGGGTTTAGCTGTGCTGGGTTTAGCTGTGCTGGCTTTGGCTTGAGCGGCTTTGGTATTGCCAGGTTCGCTTGCAATGTTTTTGACCGTGTTGAGCTTGTCTTGGATGGCTGGCATAGAATCACCTACTTTCAGAAATTGGCATCAGTCGCTTAACTGACTTAGACTAGGATCAAGTGACACGCTTGTCAATCTGATGCGAAAGGTGCTGCTGCAAAAAACCCTCGAGTCCAGGAGGGAACTCGAGGGCAACCGAAATTTGAAGGACTATCAGTTGAGGGTAGCTCCGGCGAAAGTTGTACCGACTTGATCGCACCAGATGATCGCGCTTTTGTACTGCGAGAGGTCCGTGCCAGCAGGAATCTTGTACTCGACGAAACCAGCGAATGGTGCTCCGAGCTTGCCAAGGTCAAGGAATTTGTTGGCCTTGACGGTCTTGCCATTGGCTTCCTTGGTCGGGACGGCAGCGGCCAAAAGGTACACGTGCAGGTCGGGACCGGCTTCCGTCTTCAAGTTTTGCAGGCGCAGCACGGTGCTACCATCTGTCTTCTGCACAATCGCCACGCTGCCTTGCGTCGGGGCGGCGACGGTGTTCAAACGGGCGAAATTCAGGACGGTTTCGACATTGCTCGAGGTTTGCAAGGTTTGCGCATTGACCCCTGAGATGGCTGGGACAAGGGCGAAGCTGAGGCTGACGACGGCGACAACGGCGGTGATGATCTTCTTGAAGTTCATGGTGGTTCTCCTTGATCGTCTCGAGGTTTGCTCGAGATGGATTGCTTGGGTTCGGCGCGGAAGGTGTTCGGCACTTCGAGGTGCGAGCGATCACTTCAACTTGGCCCCGGCGAAGGTGACTTTGGCGACATCGCACCAGATGATCAGGCTCTTAAATTTTGAGAGGTCGGTGTTGGCTGGAACCTTGTACGTGAAGTTGCCTTTGAACGGTGCGGCCAGTTTGCCGAGGTTCACAAATTTTGCGCTCAGTTTCTTGGCGGTCTTGGCGGGCACGGCATCGGCATAGAGGTAGACGTGCAAGTCCGGGCCTGCTTCGGTTTTCAAGTTCTGCAATGTGATGGTCGTCTTGCCATCCTTCTCGAGGATCTCAACACTGCCGGTGGTGGGTGCGCCGACGCTCGAGAGTTTGTAGCTGGCAGCCATGCCCATCGCGGGTTGCATCGTGTCGGATTTCATGGCCTGATCTTTCATGGCCTGACCGTTCATGGCCTGATCTTTCATGGTCTGTGCGTTGGCAGTGGCGACGGCGAAAGCGAGGGTGGAAACGAACAGTGCGGCGGTGGCAATTTTGTTGAAGTTCATGATGGTCCCCTTAAGTGTCTCGAGCAATCTCGAGTGAGTGGGCGAGGCAAACAAACGCGGAGCGGATTGATGTGAGCGTTTGAGATGCTCGAAGATTTTTAGGGCTTACTGTTTTGGCTCAAGCGTGAAGTTGACTTTCACATCGACTTTCGGATCGGCCCCTGGAATCTCGATCTTGTGATCGGCCAGCGTGACATCGAAAGCGGTGCTGACGGTGATGCGGTTGCCCTCGAGTCTGAGCGTGATCGGGGCGGAGAGCGGTGTGCTGATGCCGTTCAGGTCGAAGTGTCCAACGGCGGTGCCTTTGACTTCTTTGCCCACCTCTAGTCTGGTTGCACCGGTGATCTTGACCAGGGTGAACACGGCGTTCGGGTGTTTTTCTGCGCCCAAGTAGCCTCGAGCGTGTTCGTCGCGCAGGCCAATGCCGGTGTCGAGCTTGGCGAGGTTGACGCTGACTTTTCCGCTGGTTTTGCTGATGTTTTTGGGATCGAAGTTGAGGTTGGCGCTGACGGCCTTGATCTTGCCTGGAACGGGAATCAGTGTGACTCGGAAGTTAAATTCGGCGCTGGAGGTGCTGGGGTTGTTGATGTAGTTCTGATTCGCGGCGAGGGCGGTGATGCCCAGGGCGGTTATTGCAAGAAGTGCGGTGAAACTCGTTCGGAAGTGTCTGCGGATTGGGTTGTTCATGATTCCTCCTGTGATTTAGTTATCTAACTGACTGAAATACGGGAAGGTTCGAGGATTGGTTCAATCGCAAAATCGTATCTAAACTCGAGTCTAAAAATCTCGCCACGACTTCAGGTTGAACACCATCTGGATTGCCAGGACAACAACCAACCCAGCGGCTTCCTGGTCGATGCGATCACACTTGAACTCGAGGAGCATCACAATCTCTTATCGAACACCGCTGCCCAATCGCTGCACAAAGCAGTGCGCTTCAACCTCTTGGTGTGTGCGATTGTTTAGCGTCACCCGTAAAACGGGCGTGATGAACAAACCCAACTTGAACCTCTATGTCCACCATCCCTTGCCTGTAGGATGCGCCACTGATGATCGCCTGGTCGTGTCCCACCGGGTGATGAAAAACTTGAGAAACGTGGTCAAACCCTCATTGACACAAACAGTTGTCCTCAACGCCTGAGCATCATGAAGAGGTTCGCATGCAAATCGGAATTGACAGCTTCGCCGCCGTGGTCTCCGATCCCAACACCGGCCTGACCCTGAGCACCACCGAGCGCATGGGCAACCTGCTCGAGGAAATCGAAATGGCAGACCGCTTCGGCATCGATGTCTTCGGGGTCGGTGAGCACCATCGCCCGGAATACCTGGATTCCGCGCCAACCATGATCCTGGCGGCCGCCGCCGCACGGACCTCAAGGATTCGCCTAACCAGCGCTGTGACCGTGCTCAGCGCCGCCGATCCGGTGCGGGTCTTCCAGAACTTTGCGACACTCGACCTGATCTCGAAAGGCCGGGCAGAGATGGTCGTGGGACGAGGCTCGTTCATTGAATCCTTTCCGTTGTTCGGGTTTGAACTCCACGATTACGATTCACTGTTCGCCGAGAAACTCGGGTTGCTGCTCGAGATCCGTGAGCACACGCACGTGCATTGGTCCGGTCGTCACCGGCCAGCTCTGACGGGTCAGGGGATTTATCCACGTCCATCCGGCAGCCTGCCGATTTGGTTGGGTGTGGGCGGCACGCCCGAATCCTTCGTCCGTGCTGGAGTGCTGGGATTGCCATTGATGGTTGCCATCATCGGTGGGGATTTCCGTCGCTTCCGACCATTGATTGACCTTTACCGTCAGGCTGGAATTCAGGCGGGTCACAACCCCGATCAACTCGAGGTTGGCATTCACGCCTTCGGCTTCGTCGCCGAGACTTCGTCACAGGCATTCGACCTGTTCTATCCAGGCTTTGAACGCCTTGGTGCCACCATCGGCAAGGAACGCGGCTGGTCACCACCGTCTCGAGCACAATTTGAGGCAGCTTGTGGCCCTGGTGGTCCGTACTTGATTGGCGATGTGCAAAGCGTGGCCGAGAAGGTGCTGTACGTCAACCGGGTGCTGGGTGGGATCTCGAGATTATCATTTCAGATGACCAATGTGCTTGTACCACATCAGGGCATGTTGCGGGCGATTGAATTGCTTGGCACGCAGGTTGCACCGTTGGTCGCAGCGCACTTGGCAAGCACCGACGCAGCACGATAGGAGCACGATGGACTCGAGCTTAAGCTCACTTCTGGCTGAAGTCCGCGCCTGCACCCTTTGCGCAGCGCACTTGCCACTTGGTCCCCGTCCGGTGGTCCAAGTGGATTCCACAGCTCGCATCTTGATCGCGGGTCAAGCACCAGGCCGAAAAGTGCATGAAACTGGCATTCCATTCAACGATGCCAGCGGCGAAAGGCTTCGCAATTGGTTGGGCATCTCGAGCGAGGTCTTCTACGATGCCAGCCAAATTGCACTATTGCCGATGGGTTTTTGTTTTCCTGGCACCGGCAAATCCGGTGATTTCCCACCTCGAGCAGAGTGCGCCCCTGCATGGCGAGCGCCGTTGCTCTCGCACTTGAAGACGCTGCAACTGACCTTGGTGATTGGTCAGTTCGCACTGGCGTATCACCTGCCCAATGCTGGCGCAACCGTGACTGAGGTGGTTCAGGCGTGGCGCGAGCACTGGCCGCTACTGGTGCCATTGCCGCATCCGAGCCCACGCAATAACCTGTGGCTCAAACGCAATCCTTGGTTCGAGGAAGAACTTATCCCCATCCTGCAAGCCCGAGTCTCAGAAGTGCTCACAGGTGAAAATTGGAAGGTGGATGGTGCGTGAGGTTCGAGCCTTTTCTTTCCACTTTCGACTTCTCGAGTCTTGTCCCAATCTGAGGCTGCACCCAACCTACTGTAAAGCAGGTGATTAACTCACCGGTCACTGTCAACTTGTACTGCGTACCTCACCGATGGTTTGCGTGCCGACAACGCGCCGATACTCAGGTCAAGCTCGAGATGCTGACCGCAGGTTTCGCCTCAATGTACGCGGTTTCCATCTGCGCGAGTTGCAACTTCCCGCTGATGTCATCATTGACACCGTGCCAGTACGTGTAGCCATCAAGCACCCAAATGCCGGACTCTCGGGTGCCATTGCCGGACCCTTTGATGCCACCGAACGGCATGTGCGCCTCGGCACCAGTCGTTGAGTTGTTGATGCTGGTCATGCCCGCCTTGATGTTCTCTTGAAATTTGTATGCCCACTCTCGAGATTGCGTGTAAATTGCGCTTGAGAGTCCATACTCGACGGCGTTCGCAGTTTCGATGGCCTCATCAATGCCATCGACTTTCACAAGGTTGATCGTTGGGCCGAAGACTTCGGTTTGAAAAATCTTCATGCCACGTTTCGCCTCCCAAACGGTTGGCGAGCCGAACAGTGCGACGCTCGGATCGCCTTTGAAACCAGCAAACGGTGCGTCGCTCGAGATTCGGCCCGTACCGTGCAAGAGGGTCGCGCCATCGGCCTTGCCCCATTCGTAATGCTCCACCCAGGTTTGATACATGCGTTCATTGATGAACGGGCCATACAACACGCCGTCCTGCGAGATCGGATCACCAACCGTCACGGCACGAACTTTCTCGAGGAACTTCGCTTTGAATTCCTCAAAGATCGGTGCGTCCAAAATGATGTTGCCCGCGCTGGTGCAACGCTGCCCACCCGTGCCAAAACTCGCCCAGAGCGCACCGGAAACCGCGTTGTCAATGTCGGCATCACGCATGACCACCAGCGGGTTTTTACCACCCAACTCGAGGGTTGGATGGATCAAGTTGCGACCGGCAATCGCACCGATTTGCTTGCCGACGGCGGTGCTACCGGTGAAGGCGAATTTTTGCAAACGACCCTCGTCCATCATGCCGACAAGCGCCTCGCCGGTACTATCCTTGCCCAGACCAAACACGACATTCAACACACCCGCAGGCAGGCCACCCTCCTCGAGCAATTTTGCGAAAGCGTAACTGGTCAATGGTGAATCTTCGCTCGGTTTCCAGACAATCGTGTTGCCGGTGATGAGTGCCGGAATGATCTTCCAACTCGGCACGGCCACCGGAAAATTGCCCGCCGTGATGATGCCGACCACGCCAATCGGACGGCGGTAGGTTTTGAGTTCCTTGTTGTACATCTCGCTTGGCACGGTCTGACCATACAAACGACGACCCTCAGATTGGAAGAAATGACAGGTGTCAATCGCTTCTTGCACATCGCCTCGAGCCTCCTTCAATGTCTTGCCCATCTCACGCGACAAGAGTTGCGAAAGGGCTTCTTTCTCTCGAGCGATGGCCGCACCGATGCGACCGATGACCTCGCCACGAATTGGCGCTGGAGTCTTGCCCCAGGTTTTAAACGCCTCACCAGCGGCATCACACGCGGCACGAACCTGATCGACAGACGCAATTGGAAACTCGCCGAGCACATCCGCGAAATTGCTCGAGTTTTTGGAAAGAAAGGTCTCGCTGCTCGAGATTTCTTGGCCATTGATGATGTTGCCAAATTTCTTTGTCATGGTTGACCTCACTGTGTTTGATGTATTGGGATTGTACGGCTCGGGATGGGATTTCGTTTTGGTTGCGGGCTCGAGCGGATTCTCGAGCGGGGTTCAATTCTTGTTTCTGTCGCGAGGGCGAAGCACGCTTCGCCCTACGGTTCATTGCTTGAGTTCCAGTTGATCTTCTGGCGTGGGCAAATCCTGTATTCGCCCCTAACGGTTATTGAACTGTTTCTCTTTTGGCAGTTTGGGTGCTGTAGGTGCTTTCAAAAATCTTATCGGCGTTGCCCGCCTCGAAACCTTCG
Source organism: Deinococcales bacterium (assembly GCA_031418155.1). Lineage (GTDB taxonomy): Bacteria > Deinococcota > Deinococci > Deinococcales > JAAFIG01 > JANOWZ01. The sequence continues at coordinate 1,810 of JANOWZ010000746.1, read as the reverse complement.
CGGCGATGCTCTCGTTTGATTTGTGCTTTGGGCAGGCTCGAGAATTCTGGCAACACGCGACGTTCGGCAAATTCGACGTATGAACCGCTAATCTGTTCGGTCTCGCCACCCGCGAATGTAACCTCGAGCATTTCGGCCACGGTGCTGGACTGCAAGAGCATTCCGTCTGGGCTTTGCTTGACCTTGCCGCCAGAATCATTGAGTTTGAACCCGTGCGACCCGAGGAATTGATTGAAGCCCACGCAGGTGTCAAACGGTTCGGGCAGGTTGTGGACGCTGACCGTGAAGTGATTCAGGTAATACCGGTTGTAAATCACCCAAGCGGCGTATTCGGATTCGATTTGCAGGGTTTTGAAATCCTCGAGTGTGGGCAAGCGCCAGAGTGGGCTGTGCAAGAACGCATCAACCGCGTGAGCATCGTTCAAGTCGAGGGCATCGACCGGATCGCTCGAGACCTCATCGGTGTAGGACTTGACAATGCGTTGCGCATTTGGCGAGAGGTCATTGACCCGCAATTCCGAGACGAAAATGCGCGGGTATTTCGGGTCGGGCGGGCTGTACCAGAACGCATCGAGTTTCTTGTGCGCAAAATGATACGCATCGCGGCGTTCGTAACCGCAGTGCAAAAAAATCTTCTCGAACGATTGCAACCCAAGTTGCGGCACGCCCATTGTTCGGAACGCAATGTGATCGTTTTCGATGTCATCCGCTGAGGCAATCAATTTCGCCTCGACCATTTCATCAATGATCGCGGCAACATCCGGCACGCGCTCCTGGTAACGGCGCATCAGGCCAGCAAGGATCATATTCAGCGTCTCGAGTTTGGCAGTCATGGGAACTCCTTTGCAGAAACCTGAAATCAGAGTAGAGGGTTTTCCATCGAATTTCCAACCGGTTTGACTCATTCAAGTACATACTGCATGAGCAAAATTGATGGATCATGATACCCTCGAACCGTGAGCCAATTCACGTTGACACAACTCCACGTCTTCCTCGCCATCATCGAACATGGCAGCCTGACCAGCGCCGCGAGCGAGTTGAACCTGTCCCAATCGGCAGTCAGTCACGCACTGGCCGAACTCGAACGGAACCTCGGCGCACGATTGCTCGAGCGTGGACGCTTCGGTGCGAAACCCACAGCGGTTGGCGAACGCATCGCCCGTCACGCCCGCATGATGCAAACGCTCGAGGGTAGCCTTCACAGCGAAGTCAAACTCGAGCTTGGCGAATTGCATGGACATTTACGCATCGTTTCATTTCGCAGCGTCGCCACGCACCTGCTGCCAGATCTGGTGGCGCAATTCGGAAAGCAACACCCGAACGTGAGCTTCGAGATTCAAAGCCTTGAAGGACTTGACCGTGGCGTGGATCGCACATTGCTCGAGGGTCGTGCTGATATCGGTGTGCTGGTGCTGCCCTGCGATGATGGACTGGATGCGCAAGAATTTGCCCGAGACGATTGGATGGCGGCGTTTCCGAAAAAACTTGCGCCACGAGGCAAGCAATGCACCTGGGAAGACCTCGAGCGATTGCCATTTTTGCTTTGTAACGAGGCGGGCGCGAATGCGGTTCGCACGTATTGGCAGGTGCACGGACAAACCATGCGCAAGGTCGCGCAAGTTGAAGACGATAGCGTGATCCTCTCGATGGTCGCGCACGGTTTCGGCCTGAGCATGCTGGCACGATTGGCAATGGAACCCGTGCCAGAAGGCGTGGTCTTGCGTCGCCTGCCCGAAGCCCTCGAGCGAAGGTTTGCTGCGGCCTCACTGCCCGCGTTGAATGACACGCCATTGATTCGGGCATTCAAAGC
>JANOWZ010000745.1:0-12122 GCA_031418155.1 Deinococcales bacterium | reverse complement strand
CGCTTGCGAAACCAGAACTCGGTGATGCCTCGTCCCCACGGCGAGTTGCGGAAGATCCTCGTCTTGCCAGGCAGCGTGCAGTCCGAACGGAAGTTGTTGGCCGCAACCACGGGAAGGCAGGCCACGCCAACACCGAAGCCGCCGAGCGACCAGGCCTCGATCCAGTTGATCCGGGAGCCACCGCACGCCGTCCAGAACTCGAGGGCCTTATTCCACGCGACGAATTGGGGGTCGATATCGAGTTCCACATCCACGCTCGAGTACGGCAGGCCGGGCGCATCGTCCACGATGATCAAGAGCGCATTGCGACCATCCGGCGTGGCTTGTAGGCCGATCAATTGCCGTCCTGGGCGTTGCGCCAGCGCAATTGTTGCAGGTGAAAACGTGATCACTGCCGGTCCACTGGCGGTCCCGCAGACCGGGCTGACCTGCGCTCGCAGTGGAGCAGGGATCGTCTTGTTCGCCTGAGTGCCTTGTGCCTCAGGTGTGCCGGGTACTCCTGTCTGGCACGCGGCGAGCACGGCCAGCAGCAATGCGGCAGAAATGGTCTGGAATACGTTTTTCATCAAAAGCCTCCTCGAGATTCCGCTCGAACCATTGTTTTTGATGGTCAAACAAATGCCTCGCAAACCGTCTGGAACGGATCGGATGGTTTAGGCCAGAACGGTTTACGGCAGCGCAGCCACCAGGCCCGCCGGAATAACCGTCTGGTTGAACGTATTGTCACCCCAGGCCAGCACGCTGCCGTCCGATTTGATCGCCAGACTGAAACCCTTGCCCGCCGCTAATGCCGCCACACCGGTCTGTGCTGCGGTCGGAACCGTAACTTGGTTGGTGGCATTGTTGCCGAACGCCAACAGGCTGCCATCGGTCTTCAGCACCAAGCTGTGATCGAAGCCCGCCGAGACCGCCAGTGCGCCGCTGGTTGCCCCAGCCGGAATGGTGCTTCGACCATCGGTATTTGATCCCCAACCGACCACGCTGCCGTCGGTTTTGATCGCCAGCGCGTGACTGGTTCCGGCCTCGATGGTTACCACCCCGCTACCGACGCTCGCTGGCAAGGGAACGCCTCCGAAGTATCCCCAGGCCACCACGCTACCGTCGGACTTGAGGGCGAGGCTGTAGCTGCCCCCGGCGGTCACGGCGATCACGCCGCTTTGCGCAGCAACGGGCACGGTGGCCTGCCCGTTGTAGTTGTACCCCCAGCCGATCACGCTGCCGTCGGTCTTGAGTGCCAAACTTTGACCGTCGCCCGCCGCTATTGCCATGACATCACTTGTCGCGCCCGAGGGGATGGTGGTCTGGCCACTTCCGTTGTCCCCCCAGCCAATCACGCTGCCGTTTGACTTGAGCGCCAGACCGAAATGCTGATTTCCGGCAATGGATACCACGCCGCTCTGGGCGCTGGTGGGAACCGTGGTCTGCGTCTTGCCGTTGTCCCCCCAGGCCACCACGCCCCCGTCGGGTTTGAGCACCACGCCGTGCGCGAGCCCGGCAGCCAGCGTCACCGGCTTGATGACTCGAGCCGTCGTCTGGGCCGTGCCACCACCAGTCACAACCTCGATGCCCACGGCGCCACCAACCGGTGAACTGGGCGGCACGATGACCATGATCTCCACATCTGCCCAGGACACAACCTGGGTCGCAGTCACACCAGCAAACTTCACACTTGAGCTTCCCTGGGTCGCACCAAAATGACTGCCGGTGATGGTCGTGACCACACCGTGGGCGCTCAACGCGGGCAGACCGGTGATGAGCGGAGCCTGTGGCACACCGACGTTCAAGGCGAACGCTGCGCTGGCTGCCGTGGCGTTGCTCGCCGTGGCTTTCAGGGTCAGATTAACACTTCCCGCGGCAACGCTCGAGGCCACCGAAACGATCAACGTGCCTTGACTCGAGCCCGCCGCAATGATGGCCTGTGCCGCGCTGACACCCGTGGGTGGGCCGTCTAGTTGCAGTGTGACCGCCCCCGCGAAACCGCCCGTCCGGGTGATGGTCACGCCGAGGTTCCCGCTGCCACCACGTTGGACGTTTAACGGGTTGGGCGCGACGCTGGCGATGCTGAAGCCACCGCCTCCGACCGGTACGGGCGTGCCTATTCCGCAGGCGCTCAGGGAAAAGACGAGGGCCGCGATGCAAACGACGATCTTGACTGGATTCACTGTAGACCTCCCTCTCGAGCCCGTTCAAAGGCTCAAGGCGAGGGTACAGAGGGCAGCGTTACTGGAGCGTAACGCTCGTGGGCAACTCGAGCCCCGCAGTGCGGGCGGCCTCGAGAATCGCGGCGTTGATCGGGTTGCGGGTCAGGAATGACTCGCGGTATTCGGGCGGGACGTGGTTGTTTGCCACCTTGAGCAACCAGGCCAAAGTCCGCTCGAGGAACGGCATTGCGGCTTTGTGCCGGTTCGCTGCGAGGGCTCGGTGGTATGCCAGCAGCACCTCGGCGCGTTGCAAGTCCGGCTCGTAGTGCTCGAGCAGCACGATGGCCTGTTGGCTGAATTCCAAGGCCCGTTTGGAGTTACCCAACTCGAGTTGAGTTTGGGTTGCCCGTGTCAGTGCCAGGATGTGCAAGCCCTTCATGCTCTTGAGGTTTGGTTTCGTCAGTGTCTCGTTGACGAAGCGCATTCGTTCGTCCGGTCTAAAGTCAGAGGCCAATTCAAGATGGGTTTTGTACCAACCGTACAGGTGTTCGGCTTGGGTCAGCGCAGCCAGGGCTTGGCTGACCATTTCGCTGGCCTCGTCATTCTGCTCAAGCAAAAACATGGCGTATTCCCGAAAGAGTGTGTCAATAAAATTGCTGGTGGACTTGGGCAGGACTCGAGCAGCCTCAAAGTACCCTCTGGCTTGGTCAACTGCGCCCAGGATGCGATACAGTTTTCCCAAACGCGCAAGCACCACAAACAGGGTGGTGGCCTGCGAGTCCTCGGCCATTTCTCGAGCCCGATGCGCATATTCGAGGGCTTGGCTGTACTGGTCGAGTTTTAAATGGGCCGTGCTCAAGGTGGCGTTTGTGCTGATTGATCCCAGCGTTGCTTCGGCCAGCAAGCTTTCTTGTTCTTTGGCTTCGTGCAAATACCCGATTGCCTCACGGCTGCGTCCCTGATCCAACAGGGTGATGCCCAAGTTAGAAAGGGCTTGGGCGAGAGAGGCGGCATCGTGCACCTCTCGCAGAATCCCAATGGCTTCTTTGTGTTGCACCTCTGATTCTTCGTAACGCCCAAACTCATCGAGAACCGCCGCATGGTTGGCTAAACTGAGCGCCAGTTCCCGTTTGGCTTTGTGGATTTCCTCATCAGGTCGCTTGAGGTCAATGCTTCGTTGCAAACTCAACCGGGAAAATTCGTTGGAAATGGCGATATGGTCCGCCGCTTGACTGGTCTGACCCTGCATCCAAAAAATAATGCCGAGGTTGTTCTCTGCGATGGCAATGGCGTTGAGGTCCTCAGATGCTCGAGACGCATCAATGGCTTGTCGTGCAATACGTTTGGCTTTACCCAGATCGCCTCGGTTGAACAAATGATCGCACTCTGCATTCAAAGACTGCGCACGCTGTACCGGGGTACTGGCGGTCCGGTGCAGGGCTTTGATCACCACCTCGAGTTCATCACCCTGGTTCAATTCTCGCAGCACGTCTCGAACCTGTTCCCAACATTCCCAGGCTTGTTCACGGTCTGCCACCTGCTCAAGAATTTGTGCGGCCTGCGTTGCGAAATGCACGACTTCGCGCAATTGATACTGGCTGGCGGCGAGCACCGCTGCGCCGCGAAGAAATGGCACCGCCCGCACGGATTGACCGGCGGCCAAGCAGTGAAAGGCGATTCGGACCGGGTTGCCATCGGTCGTCTCGAGATACGCTGCCGTGCGTCGATGCACGAGGGTCTTGATCGGCACGGGAATTCGTTCTCGGGTCGCCTCAAAAATCAGATCGTGCGCGAAGCGTTCACCGACCAGCACCTGCGCCAACTCGAGCTCGGCAAACGGTGCGGTCAACTCGAATGCACCGACTTCGAGAATGTTGGCCGCCAATTCGAGGGTAAAATCCGTTTCCGCAATCGCTGCGACCTGAGCAACCCGGAGCGCATCCGGGGTCAGTCGTTCGAGACGGCGGCGAATCAGCGACCCGACCTTACCGGGCGGTGGCAATTGCGTGGGAAACTCTTTGGAGACCTGGTTGGTTTCGATCAGGTGCTTGATGGTTTCGACAATAAACAGCGGGTTGCCTCCCGTGTACCGGGTCAGGGCTGGTGCAAGCCGCTCGAGGTTCGTGATGTCGATCCCGCCGAGCATTGCGGCGACGGCCACTTCTCCGAGAGGTTCAAGTTCGATCAGGACGGCGATGCCAGCGTTTACGAGTTCGTGGATGCGATTGGCAATCTCGGGGGGTAATTCGTGGCTGCGATAGGCGTTCAAACTGTGCGGGAAGTGATCTGAATCCTCAAAAGAACGGGTGCTGATGAACGTGCCGACCTCAAAACTGCCAGCGTCCATGAATTGAAGGTCATCCAGGACGATACTGGCGTGGCCACGTTCGATCACACACCGGGTCAAGTGGGCGATGGCCTGAAAAAAACGCAGTTTTTCGGTTTCGTCACGGATCGGGGCCGGGGCTTCAGGCTCGAGTTCGGGCAGCAGGCGTGCAAGTTCGCGTCGCACCCACGGCTCGAGCAGCTCGAGCAGTTCGGGCATCTCCCTCAGCGTTCGTTTCAGGTTTCGAGCATGGGTCGAGTACGGCACGCCCGCATCCCCAAACCGACCCTCAATCGAGGAAAACCCGCCTTTGCTGCCAGCAAAATCGAGCATCAATCGGGTTTTGCCAGACCCTGGCGCACCGCTGATGAACACAACTTGGCGGGCTTCCCAGGCGGCCTCGAGCTGCGCCCATTCGTGTTCACGGCCCGCGAGGATTGGTGGGCGCAGCACCTGAATTGGAATGCGATGGTGGTTGGGTGCCACGGTCTCGGGCAGGCCGTCACCGCTCGAGATCAGCTTCGCCAGGTTCAAGGTCTCGGGCAATGGTGCCACGCCCAATTGCGTCTCGAGCATCGCCTGACAGCGCCCGAAGGCCCGAATCGCTGCCGGTCGGTCGCCAGCCAGGTAATGCAGGCGCATGACCCGGCGGTGCGCCTCCTCAGAGATCGGATCTCGTGCCAGCAGCCGTTCTGCCGGACCGAGTGCCGTCGCGTAATCGCCATCTGTTTCGAGCCGGTTCGCCTCGGCAGCACATGCTTCACGCCTGACACCCTCGAGCCGTTCACGGGTTGCCAGCACCCACTCGGAGAGGTCAGGGCAATCGTCATAATCGTTGCCAACCAGCAAGCTTCCCTCGAGTTCGAGCGCTCGGGTGGACTCGTTGGTGAAGACCAGCGATTCGAAACGCACGGCATCCACCTCGAGCGTCGGATCAAGCCGCAGTGGCTCATCGGAGACGACCAGATCGGTCCCGACGCTGCTGCGCAGGCGATACAGGCGTTGGCGCAAACTGCTTCGCGCCGCGTCCTCCGAGGATTCGGGCCACAACAACCCAGCGAGTTTCGAGCGCGAAGTTGGCCCCTCGAGCGCCAGGTAGGCGAACAATGCCGCCGTCTTGCGCTCGAGCCGTACCGTCACGCCAGTGCATGTCAGTTGCCCGTGGCCCAGCAAGACGAGTTGCCAGGGCGAATCGGAAGACAAATTTTTTTGCGGCGCGGGCATTGTGACCACACTGTACGCGACCCTGGGGCAGGGTTTCTGAGGTCCAGTAAAAACCTCGAGCGTTTGCAACGCAGACGAAGATCATCGAAAATCACCCGCATGACCCATCAACAGAAATGGATGATCCTCTCCCCCATCGGCCTGACATTGATCGGACTCGGCTTGAGCATCACGCTCGAGGCGGCCCGCGCCAAAGGTGTCGGCGAGCCGTGGTTCTGGCTCGGTACACTCGGGCTGATCGTGGTTAATGCGGGCGTGGCCTGCTTTGGCGATGGCATCAAACATCGGGTCTTGTTTGAGATCGAAAACAAAACTCGAGGATGAGCCAGAGCCCACCCCCGAAGGTTCACTCGAGAAACCTGGTTGACCACCCGGCATGCGGAAGCGATGCCTTCGGGTTCCAGTCACGGATGCACCAGAAGGACCGAGTGGGGACGCGGCAGTGATTCCAGTCGCATCGATCACACCGATGCAACCCGGCGCGTAAAGAAGATTGATGAGGTTGAAGCCCCTTCGAGATGACTTGTCATTCCCCAAATCTCGAGTGGGCAGGGTTGGATGATCCTGATTTACGAGATAAACTACAACTGTAGTACTAAGAGAAGCCCCCTCAACTCGAGGGGGCTTTTTCGTGAACGCGAAAGATTTTACTTCAAGAATTCCAGCATCAGACTGTTGAAACGCTCAGGCGATTCATCGTTGGGAATGGCACGACCGGTCAGCACATCCAACGGCACTTTTTTGAGATCCAGGAAAGCTTGCGCACCACTGACTGGCGTGTTGACATCTTCTGTTCCCCAAACGATTCGGGCCGGTTGTGTCACACGGCCCCAAAAGTTTTTAACACTCAGGTTGGCGTGCTGTGCAATAAAAGCAAAAACCGGATAGCCCTTGGCATTGCCCTCGAGGTTGCCTTGGTAGAGCTTGATCACAGTATCGTTGGCGAGGCTCCAGTCCAGATAGACTTGGTTGTACAAGAAAAAACCAATGCCACTCGAGGATTTCAGGACATCGTATAGAACCGAACCCAAAGCACCGTTGGCCAACGAATCGTAAAAACCAGTGTTCGGCGGACTGATCAGACGGTCAATTCCTGTTGGTGCAAGAAGCAAGAGTCTCGAGATCAATTCGGGTTTTTCAACTGCGATTTTGATGCTGTACGCACAAGCAAGGCTCGAGCAGACAACTTGGGCGGGTGCTTTGACCACGGTTTTCAAAAAGTTTTCTATCGCCGCAAGGTATACCATGCTGTCGTACATGATTGGTCGTGCGCCACTGCGGGCAAATCCGGGTAAATCAAGCACGAACACTTTATGGTTGGCTGTCAGTACCTGGGCATTCTTTTGCCATTGCATGCTCGAGTTGCCACCACCGATGCCATGAATCAAGACCACACTCGGACCTTGACCACCGGATTCGTAATAGAGACGTTCAATGCCAGGAGCGTTCACGAAGGCACTGGAGGTCATACCGGGAACTCGAGGTGCGGGCACGGATTCGGCGGGGTTTGGCGTGTCTCTTGTGGCCATCGGAGCGCAAGAAACAAAACCCAGAAGCAGAAACGCGAATAAGATTGTCTTCACGTTTGCAGTCTAACGCCACAACAAATCGAGCATTTTTTCATGGAGTACAAACACTCGCGGGTAAACAAGGTACAGATCAAAGGGTGGGGTGACCGGAAGGCCGCAATGACCGAGGTGCTCGAGGGCATCGAACGGGCAAAGGCCGCGAAGAAATTCTGAATTGACACCACATTCAAGCACGCAGGCACTCGAGCCCAATCTTTGCTCAAACGCCGTCTCAACTTGGTTTCATGGCTTGCCAGACCAGAACACAGGCGATCATGCCCCGAACCCACCATCCGAGGGTTCGCAGCCAGTTTGATTGCAGCAGAATTTCGTAGGCGCGTTGGTTGAATCCGCTCAAGAGCACAGCATGTTGTGGAACTTGCAAAAATGCGGTTGAAAACCAGATAACCGCCAGCAATCCCGCGCCGATCCAGGCAAGCCAACTTCCGAGTCGTTCGATCAGAAGGCCAAGCACACAGGCGGCCTCGAGCAGCATTGCTGGACCAACAACGAGCGTGATCAGGTTTGTATGCGCGTTCTCGTAGGCGGCGAATTGGTCACGGCCAACCATGTTAAAGAGCGGATAATGCACAATTTGCACAATGGCAATCGCGCCGCACATGAACAGTGTCGCAGCGGCGTGCAGCAAGACCAGCAGTCTCGGATCAAGCATGACTCGAGGCTACAGCTTGGGCGGGTTCGAGTTTTAGTGTACAAACTCAGTTCAACAAAAACGGCCCGATCATCTCGAGCCGTTCCAATTTCAGTTTCAACGTTCGATCTGACTTACGCCACCAGGCTTTTCCCGGCGCGTCCACCGAGGCTCTCAAACCTCGAGATCGCATGGGCATCTTTGGCAATCTCGAGCATTTCTGGGTGCGAATCATCGGCGTAATACGCGAGGGCGGTCAGGCCCTCACTGAAGACCTCGAAGCTGAGGCCGGTGACGGGCAGTTCGACGGTCAGGGTCACGTCGTTGTCCTCGTCGAGCGCGAATTTGGCGAGGTTCATTTCACGGTTGAAGAACAGCATCGCCTCGTAGGTGTGATGGCGGCATTCGCGGTCTTCGGGTGCGGGCACAAATGGCGTGATGGTCATGTACAACCAGGTGTCGGTCAATCGCAAAAAGATTGTAAAAAACGAGTGGTCGCCTCGAAAGCCGGTGCGCCAAACGCCTGGGCCGAGCGTCTCGAAGGTCCAGCCGTACTCGCCGAAGTACGTTTCAACGGTGTCTGCCGTGACCCGAGGGCGTGAGGTGGAAACATCTGCGTTCACCAGGGCATCATACGGGGCGAGCCTGAAGATGCCAACAATGAGCGAATCAAATACTCACAGGACAGGCTCGAGTTTGAGGTCTTGCGAGTACAGGGCCGAGCCATCAAAACGCACGGTGCGGGTGCCGGTCAGATCGCCAGCGTCCTCGAGACCATTGCGGTTTTTGTCGAGCAGCACACGCACAGTGTAGGTTCCGGCGGGCAGATCTTTGAGGCTGTACGCCCCGACACCTTGGGTGTTAAAGGTGCTGCGTTGCTGCCTCGAGATTCCGTTTTCGTTGCTGGCGGTCGCAACCATCGGCCAACCCTGAACGGTCTGACTGGTCGGCTCGAGGGCGAGGTCGGCCCGGACGAGACCCGCACCGAATTCACGGTCTCGGCCCGCATCGCCGAGGTCGCTGGCGGTCTCGAGCAATCGGGCAAAAACTTGATCGGAACTGGTCGTTCCTTGGGCGAAGAGAAGCGCCGCAACACCCGCGACTGTTGGGGCACTGAATGACGTACCGCTCATCGTCGCAATGCGTCCATCGGTGATCGTCAGGACACGGTTCCCAGGGGCAACCAAATCCAGGCCCGCACCGTGCGAGGAAAAGCTCGAGCGTTTGCCGTCATCGTTGATGCTGCCGACCGCGAGCGTATCCGGGTTCGAGGCTGGGTAGCAGATGTTGCCACTGCCGTCGTTGCCGCTGGCGGCGATCACCAGCACGCCCGCTTCGGCGGCATGACGCAGGGCAGCATCCAGGGTGGCACTGCGTGCGTCGGTGACGCAGTGTCGTGTGCCATCGGCATCGATGAGTTCTATTCCGAGCGAGACGTTGACCACCCGCGCACCAATGGAAATGGCCGTCTCGAGTCCGGCGGCGATGGTTTCAGTGCTGGCCTGCCCGTTGTCGCCAAAGACTTTGATCGGTACGACACGAATGCTGTCGCTGGCGATCCCAGCAATACCGGTCGAGTTGTTTGTGGCGGCGGCGATCAAGCTGGCAACGGCGGACCCGTGCGATTTTTGCTTGGCCTGGGGGTCGTTGTCGCGGTCGCCGGTGTCCAAGAATCGACCCGCTGGCGGGGTGGGCAGGTGAATGCGGTCTTTCATGTCGAACAGGCTCGAGTCGTACCCGTCATCGAGCACCGCAACCAGCACCTCTCGGGCTTTGGGGTTAATTTGCCATGCCCGAGGCAGTCCGATCAGGCGCAGGTTGGCTTGCAGGGCGAATTCTGGATCGTTCGGACCGGAGATATTGGTCGGGAAGGTACTCTGCCGATTTAAATTGTCGGGCCGATTGCCAGATTGATTATTTGGCGCGTCGAGGAATCCGGCGCTGGTCTGTTCGGGGATGGTTTTCAGGCTTCGCGCCTCGAGTTGACTGTTGACGATGAAGACGCGCCCGCTCAGTTCGTGATTGCCCAGGATCGAGGGGTTGGTGGCGATTGGTAATTCTGTGGCGCAGGACACGAACACAATGCCGAGGAGAAGGAACGCGACTTTCACGCAGGTAGGTTAGGGAACACACTCTTACTTTCCTCTGACAAGACTGCTTCCGGAACAATCATGAACTTGTGATTTTTGCGTTTCCATCATGGTTTTCAAACTTGAGGCATGATCGTACCCGGACCTTTGCCGAAATTTCATGCAAGCTTCTTCTTTCGGGCGTAGAATTCCGAATATCCCGCCTGAGAGGTCAGCGGTGCAAGCGGTTTCAACGTCACGACTTTGGTTTTGAGCACCAAACGATTCAAACTCGAGAACAATCCAGACCAGCAATCCACCCGCGCAGGGTGTCTGGATCGAAGTTGAACATGGTTCTTCAAATAGATCTGGGCGACTGAAGGAGTCGAATCATGCCAAGCCAACACCAACCACCACAGCTTGAACGTGCACTCTCAGCACTCGAGACCAGCGAGGCGCTCGTGCTTCGATTGCGCACCGGTTTGGTCGATGGGCACCGGCACAGCCTTTTGGAAGTCGGCGAGTTCTTGGGCGCAACCCGCACCGAGGCCCGTTCGCTCGAATGGTCCGGTTGGCAGAAACTTGAGGCCCGAGCCCGAGGCGACCTTGAATCGTTGGTGGCTTTGCGGTATTTGCTGGGACGTACCAAATCTTCGTTTCGCACGAGCAACGTTCTGAATTGATCCTGAAATCTCGAGGTGAAGGCTGGGATTGGCGGTTGCCAATCCCAGCTTTTATTGTCCAACCAGATGGAAAGCTGGGCCATTGAAGTCTTCCCTGGACCATTTGTGGCGGAGAGATAAAATCCTCGCACCCTCTCTCATTGAAAAAAACATGCCCTAGACGCAGTTTTTCACGTTATTGACAACCCTCAATCTCAAGGCTTATCTTCTTTCGTAAGCGTTTACGCAAATCAGAACCTCGAGCGAACAGGGTCAGACCTTAGCTCGAGTGAACCCATGCAAACGCGGCTGTCCCAGGAGGAAATATGTTCAAACGTTACGCACTGCTCGCCGGAGCCGCCGCGCTCCCCTTCACCCTTGCCCTCGCGCAGGGCAGTAAAACCGTCAATATTCTTGGCGCATTCGGTGGTGGCGAGGCCAGAACCTTCCAAGCCGTGATTGACGCGTTCGAGGCCAAAAACCCCGGCATCAAAGTCAATTACTCCACCAGCCCGGATTTCAACACCATTTTGAACGTCCGCGTTCAGAGCGGTGACTACCCGGACATTGCCGCCTTGCCACAACCCGGCGTGGTGCGCGATTACGCCCAGCAGGGCGTGCTCGCCCCGGTGTCGGCTGCAACCCTGAATCTGATCCAGAAGAACTACTCGAGCGCCTGGGCACAACTCGGTAAGGGCAGCGACGGCAAAGTGTATGGCGTGTTCCACCGCGTTAACGTCAAAGGTTTGGTCTTCTACAACAAGCCAGCGTTCGAGGCTGCCGGGTACAAGGTTCCAAAAACCTGGGTCGAATTGAACGCCCTGACCAAAGAGATGGAGGCCAGCAAAGCCGCGCCGTGGTGCGTCGGCATGGAATCCGGCGGCGCGACCGGTTGGGTCGCCACCGATTGGCTCGAGAACATCATGTTGCGCACGCAACCGACCGCCGTCTACGACCAGTGGATCACCGGTAAAGTCAATTTTGATTCCGAACAGGTCCGCAACGCCTTCAAAATCGTTGATGGAATCTGGAACAACCCGAAAGCCGTCTACGGTGGTCGCCAAGCGATTGCTGCGACCAGCTTCCTCGATTCGGCCAAGGGCTTGTTCAGCAACCCAACGCAATGCTGGTTGCACATGCAGGGCAGCTTCGCCACGGCATTCATGCAGGAGGCCATCCAGAAGAACCTGGATGCCAACGTCGGCGTGTTCGTCTTGCCAATGATCAACACCAAGCTTCCTCAAACTTTAGAGGTTGGCGGCGATCAGTTTGTGATGTTCAAAGGCAAGAACCGCCCAGAAGTCCAGAAATTCATGAGCTTCCTGGCCACCGGCGCTTCGGCTGACCCTTGGATCAAGCAGGGTGGCGGTTTGTTCCCACACAAGGACCAGAACGTGGACCTCTACCCAACCAAGCTCGAGGGCAACTTCGCCAAGATCATCCTGAGCGCCAAGGCCGCACGCTTTGATGCCTCGGACGC
>JANOWZ010000744.1:0-10182 GCA_031418155.1 Deinococcales bacterium | reverse complement strand
GCCCAAGTAAAATTCTTTGACATCCGGGTTGTCTTTTAATTCGCCCGCCGTGCCCTCGAGCACAACCCGACCAGATTCCATGATGTAGCCGTAATCGGCGTGGGTCAGGGCGACGTTCGCATTTTGTTCCACCACCAGCACCGTTAAATTCGTTTCACGGTTGATGACTTTGACACGTTCAAAAATTTCTTTGACCAACATCGGCGCAATGCCCAAACTCGGTTCGTCAAGCAACAACATGGTTGGATGCGCCATCAATGCCCTCGAGATCGCCAGCATTTGTTGCTCGCCGCCCGAGCAATAACCGGCCTGCTTGCCGCGCATTTCGGCCAACCTTGGAAAGTACGAGTACATGCGCTCGAGGTCTTCTTTGGCGTTGCCGCGCCCGGTGATGCTGCCGACGCGCAAGTTTTCCTCAACCGTTAAATGCTTGAAGACGCGCCGACCCTCGGGCACTTGCACGATTCCCTTGCGCACGATGCCTTCCGCGCCGAGTTGATCCATGCGGTTGCCTTCAAACAAAATGCTGCCATCGCGCACGCTGCCGTTCTCGGGTTTGAGCAATCCCGAGATGGCTTTCAAGGTTGTGGTTTTGCCCGCGCCATTTGTGCCAAGGAGTGCGACAATTTTGCCTTTTGGAACCTCGAGACTGACCCCGCGTAAAACTTGAACGATGTCGTGATAGACAACTTCGATGTTGTTGACGGTTAAGTGAATTTCGCCGAGGTCGCTCGGGCGGGTTTGTGTGGTGGCTTCGCTCACGGGACTCCTTGGAAATGATGGTTTCGGGAAATTGTGGATTCTGAATTTGTGTGGGCTCGAGAAGTGTGGGCTCGAGGGTTTCCGAATTTTGATCCAGGGACGACCCGAGAATCGTCCCTGCAAAATCAACCGCTAACGGCCTGGGTGGATTTGCTTGAACAGCTTGGAGACCACCGATGGGGTCACAACAACCCACTTGCCTTTTTTGGCTTGGAACAAACGCAGGTTCCTCGAGCCGGTGTGATCGTCGGCAGTGTAATCAACTTTGGAGATGCTGAACGGGCTGGCGTAAGAATTGGCTTTGTTCATCTTCAGGAGTTGTTCGTAAATGGTTTTGTTGGTCACTTCACCCTTGGAGGCGCGACGTGCAGCCTCAACCATGATCGCAACGGCGGCGGTTCCGGCGGTGTAGTGCACGCTCGAGGCGTCGGTTTCTGGGCGGCCTGCGAGCTTCGCCATTTCACGGATGATTTTCATGCCGGGTTGATTGTCTTCATCGTAGAGCCAGTAGCCGGTGGTCCAAAGAAAATTCTCGGCAGCGGGTCCACCCAGATTAATCAGGTCGTCACCACCGGCGTAATGTGCGCCGAGTTGCGTGAACTTCTTGTCCAATCCCAAACGCTTGGCATCCTTGACGATGTTGGAAACGGGGCCATACGTGTTCTGGTGAATGATGTGCGTCACGCCGAGGCTCTCATAACGCTTCAGGAGGGCCGTGTTGTCCAAGTTGCCCGCACCGACCTCATCGGAGGCCATAACCTCGAGCCCGAGTTTCGCAGCGGCCTTCTTGCCATCCTCGACCGGCAGGCGACCGAAGGGGCTGGGGTTGGCCACGAACGCGATCTTGGCGTTCGGATTCAGGCTTTTAACGTACTCGACCAGACTGACCAACTGTTCGGAGTAACTCGAGATCGGCAAGAAGACGTAATCACCATCCGGTCCATCCAACAATCCGGCGTGATACGTGCCGGTCACGGCGGGCAGTTGCAACTCGCGCAGCAGGCTGCGAATTTGCAGCGTGCCACCGGTCGAGTAACCCAGGAATCCCGAGACTTTGACATTCTGCGCGTAATCCTCAACGTTGCGTTGTGTTTTCGAGTTGTCGTAATTGTCATCTCGGGTTTCGCATTTTAAGGTGTACCCAGCAATCGGTTGTTTTTCGTTCGCCCACTTGCAGTAATCCGCCACGCCGAGCGCGTACTTGCTGCCCGCGTCAGATGTTGGACCGGTGATTGCGCCGGACCATCCAAAATTGATGACTTTGCTTTGTGCTCCGACTTGCGAGACAACGCCCGCCATCATGAACGCGCCGAATGCTGCCAATACCAATGTTTTTTTCATAACTTCCTCCCAATCTCGCCCTCGAGTTTTCCCCGAGAACGCCAACCAAAAACCTAATACTTGAACGGCCAGTTCTTAAAATACGTGCGAATCAAACGCCAGAAGTTTGCCAAACCTCGGGGTTCAAAAATCAGGAACAAGACGATCACCAAACCGAAGGTCAGTGGACGCATGGCGCTGCCGATGTCCACGCCAGAAATGCTCGGCAGCACACTCGAAAGGTACGAGCCAAAACTGGTTGCGGCCTGATCCAAAAACTCGAGAAACGCCGCACCGAAGAAACTTCCGGGCAGGCTGCCGAGGCCACCGACAATCGCCATCGCCAAGAACTTGATGCTGACACCGAGCGTGTAATCTTCGACTTGCGCACCGCGATACAGGTAGGCGTACAATCCGCCTGCGATGCCCGCGTAAAAGCTACCGATCATGAATGACATGACTTTTGTGGTTCCCGGATCGATGCCCATCGCGTCGGCGGCACGGTCGTTATCACGCACGGCGACCAAAGCGCGACCGAACCTCGAGCGCATCAGGTTGCGCCAGATCAGCGTTAGCGCAATCAGGAATGCCAGCGTGACGAAGTACCAGAATTTGTTGTGCAACAAAAATCCGATTTCGGTGCCGAAGATTACGGGTTTGGGCATGTTGATGCTTTGACCTTGCAGTAAAAAGGTCGAATGACCGACGGACCATTGAAAAATTTGTTGAAACGAAATCGTGGCAATGGCGAGGTACAAATGTTTCAAGCGCAAGCTCGGCAATCCGACGATGCCACCGATGATCGCGCCGACCAAGCCACCCAACGGAATCGTGATGTAAAACGGCAGGCCAAGCATCGTGGCGAACACGGCGGCGGTGTACGCGCCCACCCCGAGGAATGCCGCCTGACCGACGTTGATCAAACCGGTATAACCGGTCGTGATGTTCAAACCCAAAACCGCGATGCAGTAAATCAGAATCGTGTCAATCGTGAACAGCAAACTCGAGGGAATCACGAACGGCACCACGATCAGCACGATCAGCAATGCCAGCAGCGAGACGAACTCGGCGCTCGTGGCAAACACGCTCGAGTCTTGCAGGTACGTGGTTTTGTAATTTCCAGTTTGTGTGCTGCGGGATGCGGGCATTTAAAAACTCCTCGAGAGATGGATCACTTGTAGGGTGCACTCAAGAGCGCACCCTACGAACTCGAGGCTACACACGTTCGATTTCCTTGGTTCCGTACAAGCCATACGGTTTGACCAGCAGCACCAAAATCAGCATCACGAATGGCGCGATTTCACTCGTGCCACCTCCGGGAACGTATTGGTCCAGTAGGCCGCTCGAGAGTTGCTCGAGCAGTCCGACAATGATGCCGCCAACGATTGCACCTTCGATGCTGTCGAGTCCACCCAAGATCACTGCGGGAAGCACTTTGATGCCAATCGCATCGAGTGCGGTGACATTCAAGCCGCTGATCGCGCCGACGGTGAAGCCTGCGGCGGCGGTGGTCATGGCGGCGGCGGCCCAGGCGATGGCGAAGACTTTTTCGACGCTGACCCCGACCGATTGGCTAGCGAGTTGATCGTCAGCCACGGCTCGCATGGCGATGCCGAGCGTGCTGCGCCTAAAGAAAATCGTGAAGCCAACCAGGAAGAGAATGGCGATGCCCGCGCCCATCAGTTGGTTGGGTGAGATGCTGATGCTGCCGATGTTGATCGAGGTCGTGGCAAACAGTGGTGGTTCAAACGAGAAGTTGCTCGAGCCGAATGGGGTCAGGTGCAAGATGCCGTCGAGCAGGCTGCCGAGACCAATCGTGACCATGATGACGCTGATGATCGGTTGCCCAACCATCGGGCGCAGGAAGGTCCGTTCGATCAGCAATCCGAGCATGAACGAGACGATCAATCCACAGATCGCGGCGGGAATGAACGAGAGCATCGATGCGCTGTCCGGTCCGAACAGGCCGCGAAACATTCCGTAAAAAACGTAGGTCAGGCATCCGCCAATTGCAATCAGGTAGCCGTGCGCGAGGTTGATGACTCGAGACGATTTGTAAATCAGCACGAAGCCGAGCGCGGCGGTCGCGTAGACGCATCCGATGATGATGCCTTGGACGAACAGTTGCAAAAAGTAATCAAGGTTCATCGGGCCACCAGTTCTTTCGTGGATGTCTCGAGCGTGTGCACTGTCACTTCGGTTTCGACCCGAGCGGTTTGTCCGTCTTGGTAATTGAACTCGGCGGTCACACGGGTTTTCTCGAGGTTGGAGTACAGCGCGTCCACAATCGGTTTGTAGCGTTCTTGCACGAAGCCGCGCCGAACCTTGCCGGTGCGCGTCAGTTCCTCGTCATCCGCATCGAGCATTTTGTAAAGACAGACGAAACGTTTGATGCGTTGGTTTTCGGGCAGTTGCGCGTTGACTTTTTCAACCTCGAGTTTGATCAGTTCGCCGACTTCGGCTTTGCCGGACAGGTCCATGTAGGTCGTGTAGGCGAGGCCACGATTTTCCGCCCAGTTGCCGACGGTGGCGACATTGATGTTGATGAACGCGGCGATGTACTCGAGGTGATCGCCGTAGATCACGACCTCTTTGATGTACGGGGAAAATTTCAATCGGTTCTCGAGGTATTGCGGGCTGAAGAGTTCGCCGAGTTTGGTGTGCATCACGTCCGATACGCGGTCGATCACGACGAGGTGGCCTTCGGGTGTCAGGTAGCCCGCATCACCGGAATGCAGCCAGCCGCCCTCGAGCAGCGCTTCGGTGTCTTCGGGACGTTTGTAATACCCCTTGCAGACCGCTTCGGACCTCGAGAGAATTTCGCCGTTGTCACTGAGTTTCAATTCCGTGCCGGGAATCGGAAGACCCACCGTGTCGAAGCGCACGTCGCCATCGCGGTGGACGTAGGCGATGCCGATGATCTCCGTTTGACCATAAATCTGTTTGAGGTTGATTCCGAGCGCGTGATAGAAGCGAAAGACATCCGGCCCGAGCGCCGCGCCGCCGGTGTACGCACGTCGCAATCGCAAAAATCCGCGTCCATCTTTGATCTGTTTGAACATCAGGTTTTCGGCCAGCCAGGCTTTGATTTTCACGCCCGTCGGCATCGGTTTGGATTGCAACCGGTAATCCGCAGCCTCGAGTCCCCAGGCGAGCATCGTCTTGTACAGCGCACGGTTGATCGGGTACGACTCCTCGATCTTGACCCAAATGTCCGATTGAATTCCTTCCCAGACTCGGGGCGGCGAGAACATCACCCGAGGACCAATCTCGCGCAAATCGCTCATTGCGGTTTCGACCTCTTCGGGGAAATTGACCACGCAACCGGTGACGAGCGCCATGCCGACCGTCATCATCTGTTCGCCGATCCAGGCGAGCGGCAGGAACGACAGGTAATCGTCACCAAACTCGAGCGGATCGATGCTGGACAAACCTTCGGCCATCGCAATGTAATTTTTGTGCATCAGCATCACGGCTTTGGGTTTGCCGGTCGTGCCGGATGTGCTCGAGAAATGACAGACATCGTTCGGATCGCCCATCGCAAGAAGTTCGCCAAACAAATTGGGTTGTTCGCGTTCAACCGTGCGACCCTTCTCGAGCACCTGTTCAAAGGTCAGGAACCACGGGTCGCCCTGGTACGAACGCATGCCGCGAGGATCGTCGTAAATCACAAATTCGACCATCGGCAACTGTTCGCGGATCTCGAGGAGTTTATCGACCTGTTCCTGATTTTCGGCGAAGACAATTTTCGTATCGGTGTACTCGAGCATGTAGGTCATCTCGGATGGCACACTCGATTGGTAGATGCCGACCGAGATGCCACCGACGGCCTGTGCGCCCAATTCGGCGTAACACCATTCGGGAATGTTGTCCGCAATCACTGCAAGCTTGTCCTCAACGCGAAAGCCCAACGAGTGCAGCCCAAGCGCGAAATGTTTGACCCGATCACAGTACGTGCCCCAAGTGATTTCCTGCCAGATGCCGTACTCTTTGAGGCGCAACGCAATCGCATTCGGGTGAAGTTTGGCGCGTTGCTCGAGCAATTGCGGCATCGTGAATCTGGTTGGATTCTCGAGTTTCATGCCGCCTCCGCCCCGACGTAAGCTTCGATGACTTTTGGATGCGCGGCCACTTCTGCGGGTTCGCCGCTGGCGATCAGCAAGCCGAAATCGAGCACGTTGATCGCGTCCGAAATGTCCATGACCACGCCCAAATCGTGTTCGATCAAAACCACCGCGATGTTGCGTTCATTGACGATGTCCAACACAAAACGCACCATGTCTTCTTTCTCGGAAACGTTCATGCCCGCCATCGGTTCGTCCAAGAGCAACAACTTCGGCCCGAGCGTCAAGGCTCGAGCGACCTCGACTCTTTTTTGAATGCCATACGAAAGCGTGCCGACCGCGTGTTTGCGGTGTTCCTCGAGTTCCATGAAATCAATGATCTCTTCGACGTAGGCACGATTTTCGGATTCCTCGCGCTGCGCTTTGCCGTAATGCAACGCCGCCTCGAAAATGTTGTATTTGAAATTCAGGTGTCGGGCCAACATCAGGTTTTCAACCACCGACAATCCGCGAAACAACTCGAGGTTTTGAAACGCCCGCGCAATCCCCAATTTCGTGACAGCGTGTGGGCTCGAGCCGCTGACTTTTTGATTTCCAAATCGAATCTCGCCCTTGGTCGGTTGGTAAAACCCACTGATGCAATTGAGCAAACTGGTTTTGCCAGCACCGTTCGGTCCAATAATGCTGGTGATTCCATTCTCGAGAATCCGTAAGCTCACATCCGTCAGGGCGTTTAGTCCGCCAAAGGTCAGGGTGACATGACCGACAATCAATTCGGGCACAACTTGGGCCTCCTCGGGCTTGCAGATTTCACACGCCATTCTCTCGGGCGTTGCTCGAGGGCAATGCGTGACACTTTTTTTAGTTGCTGACACCATACCGTCATGCCTGCCGCGAATCAAGCGGGTCAAAAGTGAGGTGCAAACATGAACGCCCGACCCAGTTTGCTGACAACACGACAAAAGTAACCCCCAGATGCTCGAGGAGGCCTGGGGGTTACTTTTCTCTTTTCTCTTCTGTGACTTTCCTCTCGGGTTTACCGTTGTGCGGGTACAGCGGTTTTCGTGGTGTTCTTGGCAATCGACTGCTCAAACTCCCAGGTCAGGTCACGCATCAACCAACCGCCTCCGGGCAATTTGATCTCGCCGGAACGGATCGCATTGACCAGGTAAATCCGTACCGTGTCCGCCTCGAAACCATCGTTGATCAACTCATCTAGGCGACGTTCACCGTTTAAAAACAATGGCAGGTCTTGCGGGTTGCGGGTGTTCGGTGGGGTTTTGACCTTTTTCGCTTTCGCATGCTGAATTTTCATGCCGTGCCAAGCGTAACGGTCTAGCATTTTCAATTTGCCGCTGCTGATGCCCGCCATGGCCATCTGTGCCATCTCGAGGACCGGTGTGTATTTTGCGCGGGCAGCCGTGCGAATACTTTTGCCACCCGCGAACACGGCCAGTTTGTCTTTGTCAGAATTACCCAGGTATTCAAAGCCGCGTGAGGGGCTATCGATCACGCTGCGCACCCGGTTCCATTCATCATTCGTGCGGGCCCATTCTGTCATGAAGCCCTGGAATGGCAGGCCGGTCAGGGTTGGACGTGGCGTTTCAAGCAGGGTCGCATCGGCCAGAAATTTGAAGGTTCCGGCGGTTTCGTGCAACGGGAACGATTGGATCGCCTCGAAACCCTGCCAGTCCAGAACGCCACCGGTGACGACCTCACCGGAGATCAATTCGAGCATCAATGGCAGTTCGGCATCGACGTTCAAACGCCCGGATTGACGGGCGAGGTTGACCAACTCGAGGACGCTCTCGAGCGAGGTTTCGTGGAGGCTACCCTCCAAGGTCGTTCACCCCAATTTCAGGCACGATTTGGTTGCCGTTTTTCGGCACAATCTCATAGCCGTTCGCACCGGTCAGGTGCAACACTCGAGGGCTGTAAGCGTGCAGAATGTCACTCACAGCTTTAATGTACCCGGTCGAATCGGTTTGCGAAGTGCGATTTGACCAGTCGCCAGCCGCATTGTGAGGGGTCGCAACGACCGCTCCAACCGATGGTCCCGCCCCGGACAAAAACGCGGCGCTCGCACCGGCCTCGAGCGAGGTTCGCAAGGCCAGTTCCAATCCGGGCACCAGCGGGGCGCGGTACGGTTGGTGGATTCGGTCCAGGCACGCCTCACGCAGAACGGTTGGGTTGGCGGTCGCCACGCCAGCCACCCACAACGCGGACCTCGAGAGGTTATAGACCGCATCGGCACGTGAGTAATGGCTCGGTAGTGCGCCTCGGGCCTCGCTGGTTTTGAGTTCAAATTCTGGAATGGCGACCAGGATGACCCAACTTTCTGGCCAGGGCAAAGAGACACTGACCGGACCGTTCTCGCCCATCGCGCTGGCGGTGAACCCACCCAGGACCGCCGGGGCAACATTATCGGGATGGCCCTCGAGGTCACTACAGACGCGCAGCACGCCATCGCGCCCGAGGCGACCGTGAAACATCGCGTCGGCCAGGGCAGCGCCCGCCACGAGCGCCGCAGAACTCGAGCCAAGCCCTCGGGCGAGTGGAATGGGGTTGCGCACCGTGAAGGCCACGGTCGGTGCGGGCAGGCTCATGGCGGCACAGGCGGCGCGGAACCCCTCGTGGATAAAGTTGTCCGATGAATCGGCAATGAAACCCTCGCCGGAATACGCGAACCGATCCTCTGGCCCAAGGACCGCATCCACCTCGAGCCACAAACCCAAAGCCACGCCGAGCGAATCGAAACCCGGACCGACATTGGCGATGGTGGCAGGAACGCGGACGGACATGGCAGGCAACGGCTCGAGGGATGGTGTTCTGGCAGGAACGGTCACAGCGATCAGTTTACCGGGCTGTCAAGACCGACGTGCGGTCAAAGCAGAATCAACAGCAAAAGCTCGAGGCATCGGTCATACGGGTGAAATGGAGGTTCGTGTCGCGGCTCTCACCCCCAGTTGTGCGAAGCGCAACCGACCCCTCTCTCGCGTGCGAGAGAGGGGTGGCCCGAGCCGTCAGGCTCGAGCCGGGGTACTCATCCCGCCAGCAGCACCATTGGGCTTGTTTTGCAATTGAGGTCGGACTTTGCAATTGGCCCAGAGTTACGCCATCTCGCCGATGCAGCCTGCACAAATGCGCCGTAAACTTGAGTGTGTCCAAGGTCATGATTTGTAAGGCCGGAGAATCCGATTGGGATGCGTTTCGCAGCTTCCTGACACATGATCAACCGGTGGATTCGCTCGAGGCGGCGTTCAAACGGTTTCAGAAGAAACTCGAGTCGCCGTTGCATGTGGTGTTGGTGGCAGAATTGGATGGGGCGATTGTTGGTATCGCCAAGGCGCATGAATGGGACGAATACCTGATGAGCGGCATCGAGCAAATCAGGTTCTCGAGCCTTGCGGTCAGTGAATCACACCGTCGTCAGGGAATCGGTCGGGCGTTGTTCGAGGCGACTCGAACTTGGGCAGAGTCTCAGGGTGCGACTTGGTTTGAATGGTACGCCAGCAAGAAAGCCGTGCCATTTTACGAAAGCATGGGTTTCAAAGGCCAGTCGCAACCGGATGAGGATTACCAGTATTTTTGCATCGAGTACCCGCTGCGTCCATCCTGAGGATCACCTCGGGTTTTGCTGCAATCTCAGTGTTCCGTCCGGTTGAAGCCGAGTGTTGTTCTCGGCTGAAACCCGAGCGTCATGTGAAACGTGCATCGTGTAACACACTTGAAACGTGCATCGTGTAACACACTTGAAACGTGCATCGTGTAACACACGTGAAACGTGATGCATGATGTGAGTAATGTCAATGTGCTCGTCCACGGGTTCGGAGCGTTTGAGCGCTGCAAGCCCGCAAGGTGCTGAAGTTGCAGCAAGAAGCGTTCTTGGCGAAAATGCGCAGAATCAAGTGGACGAGGCACCAAGGAAACGCCTGCCGGTTCGTCCCTCACTTGTCAGCCCGCCAATGGCGAGCATATTCTTGGGCATGAATCCGATCTACTCGTTTTTGTCGCTCAAAGGTGGGGTCGGCAAAAC
>JANOWZ010000743.1:0-12992 GCA_031418155.1 Deinococcales bacterium | reverse complement strand
GCTGTTCTGGTCGTCTACAAAATCTTAGCTGTTTTAAAGAGCAAGATTGACCTTTGTTTTGCCAGGTTGATGTTGAAACGGTTGGCGGCAGGTTGAGTAGATACCAAATGGGCTCTATACGCAACCGTGAGTTGCTGACCGCGCATGGGTGCCCTTACGCTTCGCTCGCGCAAGGTTTGCGTGACGTGCAAAACCAAGAGGCGGATGATGCTGGCGAGTTGCTTCGCTTGCACATCGATTTCGCCGAGGTTCAATTCAAAGCCTTGCACCTGTCGAAGCCTCGAGCTTTGGGTGCGGAGTTCATCTCGCGTTTGTACGGTGCGTTCACGTTGGCCAACGCGATGGGTGATGCAAGCTTCTTGGATGCGCAACTGAAAAGCATTGAGGCTTGGATCAAGCAGGTGGCTGGTGGCAACACCAAAACGTTAACGGCGCGAGGATGACACTTGAGGTGCCATTTCACCATCCGTTGACGCTCGAGCTATTACCACTTTAATCAAAAAGTTGTGCAATCCTGGCGATGTATGATCCTCGCCGAAGCCTTGCGTTTTGGCCTGCTCGTACACGTCACGCACGGCCTACACGGTGGGTGGGATCGCGCCACTATTTGCTCACGAACGGTTGCCTTGTTGGAGCAACCTGTTATGCTTTGCTCGAATCCCAGTTGCTCCGAGAAGGTGATCCTTGAACGAATCCATCCGAGTGCTCGTTGCCGAAGACCACACGGTTGTTCGGGCTGGATTGATCGCCCTGATCACCAGCGAGGACGGACTCGAGGTTGTGGGTCAAGCGGGCGATGGGCTCGAAGCGGTTGAACGGGTGCGCGAGTGCCAACCGGACGTGATTCTGATGGACCTTTCAATGCCGAAACTCGATGGGATTGGCGCAATCACCGCGATCCGTCAAGAACAGCCCCGAGCCCGCGTGCTGGTGTTGACGAGTTTTGTCGAGGATGAAAAAGTCTTCGCAGCGTTAAAAGCCGGAGCACTTGGGTATCTCTTGAAAGAATCCAGCCCGGATGACCTGCTGCGTGGCATCCGCGCCATTCATCGGGGTGAGTCGTGGTTGCATCCTGCGATTGCCTTGAAGCTTGTGCGCGAACTCTCCGAACCGCAGGTGGCGGCGCTCGAAGAACCACTGACCGAACGCGAACTCGATGTACTGCGATTGGTCGCGCAGGGCCTTTCGAACAAGGTGATTGCCGACCGGCTTGACATCAGCGAACGCACGGCCCGCACGCACGTCAGCAACATCCTCGAGAAGTTGCACCTGGCAAACCGCACGCAGGCGACGTTGTACGCACTGAAAAAAGGCATTGCCGAACACGCCGAAGATCAATCCTGAAACCGTTTTTCACCTGCACGAATTGGCACGAGCAAGCGGTTCTCGGGTGGCGCGAGCGGGCAAACCCAGCGCGGATTGTACGAGCATGATGGGTTGTAAGCGTAATTGAAATCGATCACGACGCGATCACCCTCGCGCCCGAGGTCGGCGTGCTTGATCGTGTCGAGCAAATAACGCCCACCGCCGTAGGTTTCAAGGCCACCGGTCATGTCACGAAATGGCAAGAAGATGCCACCGCCGTAACCGAGCAACCAGTACAACGAGAGCGAACAATCTTGACCCTTGAGCCTGAACGAGACGCGGACGAAACGCTCGGCCCGCATCAAACCATCATCGCCCAATTGAAACTCGAGCAGCTTTGAAGATGCAGGCTCGAACGGCAGAATGTAGCGCAATGCTGGATCGTACTCGAAATACCCGAGGCCACAAAAGCGGGATTTCTGTGCATCATCGAGCGCGGATTGCGGATGCGTGCGAAACAGTTCATCACGCATCACACAAAACATTTGGTGTGTGGCTCGAGGATCGTGTTCAGATTGCTGTGCCTTGCGCACGCGACGGTACAACTCACTGACACGGGCACGATAGTCCCAGAGGTCAACAAAACGGTCCATGCACAGATTCTCCCAGGCCAATGAGTCTGGCAACTCGAGACGGTGAAGGGACGAGACAATTGACGTAGGACAATGCCCCTCAAACCGCCGATGCAGCCTGAACCGGTTCGGGCGGAAAATCTGTTCATCGCTTGAGCCGTTGCGCCTCGCACCATTCAAGGCTCGAACCCACGATCAGTCGTTTTTGATCCTCGAGCCAAGGCGCAAAACAGGATTCGGCTTGACCTCGAGAGGGAGTGTTTGAACATGGATCGTTACGACGTGCTGGTGATCGGTGGCGGACAGGCAGGCATTCCGCTCGCGTTTGCGCTCGCCAAGGCTGGCAAGAAAGTCGCACTGGCCGAACGCAAACTGCTCGGTGGAAGTTGCGTCAATTTTGGTTGCACACCAACCAAGGCTGCAATTGCCAGTGCAAAACTGGCGCATCAGGCGAGGCGAGCGGGCGAGTACGGCATTCGCATCCCAGAGGTCAAGGTCGATTTCTTCGCCGTGATCGAACGCGCCCGTCGTGTCGCGGCGCACTCGCGGGAAGGCCATGATTCACGGCTTGAGCATTCGGAAAATCCAAAGCTCTTGCGAGGTCATGCCCGGCTTGAGGGGCGCGAGGGCTTCAACGGTCACGGTGCATTCCGGGTACGCATCGGCGAGCGGACAATCTTTGCCGCACAGGTTGTGGTCAATACCGGCACGCGCAGTTTGATCCCACCGATTCCAGGGTTGATGGACATTGATGTGGTTCACGCGGGCAATTGGCTCGAGTTAAACACATTGCCATCGCACATTGCCGTGATTGGTGGCGGTTACATCGGGCTCGAGATGGCGCAATTCTTCTCGCGCATGGGTTCACAGGTGACAGTGCTTCACGCGGGCCAACGGATCGCTGACCGTGAAGATGAGGATGTCAGCGTTGAACTCGCACGCTTGCTCGAGCGGGAAGGAATCACGATTCACACGGGCGTTCACGTGCAGCGGATCGAACGCAAACACGCCGAGATCAGCATTCAATTCGAGCAGGCTGGAAGCGCCTCGAGCAGGCGTGTCAGTCATGTGTTTGTCGCCACCGGGCGGATCATGAACAGCGACGATCTCGGGCTGGAAACGCTCGGCGTGCGCGTCACAAATCGAGGGGCCATCGAGGTCAATGATCGCCTCGAGACGAACGTGCCCGGTATTTACGCGGCGGGCGACATCACCGGCGGGCCGCAATTCACGCACGTCGCGTGGGACGATTACCGGGTGCTCGAGTCGCAACTGGTTGGAGACCGTTCCTGGACGAGCAAGCGCGTCGTGCCATACGGCCTGTTCACCGATCCCGAACTCGGACGGGTCGGCATTTCCGAACGGGAGGCGCGAGAACAGGGGCTCGAGGTTCATGTCGTCAAATTTGAGATGAACCGCAACGGCAAGGCCCGAGAAATCGGAGAAGAGGACGGTTTCATCAAGCTGGTGATCGATGCGAAAACGGAACGCATCCTCGGGACAGCGGTACTCTCGAGTGAGGGCGCGGAACTCGTTCACACCTATGTGACCGCCATGAACGCGGACGTGCCGTACACGGTGATCCGCGATGCGGTCTTCGCACACCCAACCTTGCAGGAGGCGATTCAGAGCGCCACGGCCCTCGTACCGAAACAGAATCCAACGCTGAGACTTCAAGTTCCCGTGCGGGAAGTGCTCACTGAGGGTGAGGCATCGTGACGCACAAACTCGAGACATCAACCGCATCGGTTCCCCCATCAAATACGGACGCAACAGCCGAGACCGCACCGCGCACACAACGCCGAGAACGCCATGCGGTGATGTTCCCACAGCCGGAGATCACGCTCGAGATGGGATTGGACTGCGAGTGGATGGTCACCAACGGCATCGGCGGTTACGGCATGGGCTCAATGCTCGGGGCACGCACGCGGCATTACCACGGGCTTTTGGTGGCGGCGCTCGAGCCTCCAACTGGACGGCAGGTGCTGGTGGCACAGATGATCGAGTGCGTGACGCTGTCCAACGGCAAGACGGAACACCTGCACGTTCAAGAATGGGGCGGTGGCGCAACCGATCCACGTGGCGATCTCTTGCTCGAATCGTTTGCACTCGAGGGTGCAATTCCGACCTGGCGTTACAAGATTGGCAACGCCAAACTCGAGAAACGCCTGTGGATGAAACACGGCGAGAACACGACGTTCATCAGTTACACGCTCACGGCAGGCAACGCGGTCATGCTTGAGTTAAAACCGCTCTGCACGCACCGCGACCACCATGCGGGCACGAAAGCTGGCGAGGCCCCACGTGTGGACGCGCTGCACGACGGGCTTGAGCTTCGCTTTTTGAACAACGAACCGTACTTTATTCGCGCCAACACGGGTGAACATTTTGCGGGCGGCGACTGGTGGTTCAATGAATTCTTGCGCGTCGAGGCCGAACGCGGTTTTGATGCCAGCGAGGACCTCTATCGCGCCGGAGGGTTTGTTGCCACGCTCGAGCCGGGACAGACGCTCGCATTGACGCTCTCCACCAAAGCCAGCACGCACGCGACCACTTGGCAAGACGAACTCAAGGCAGAATGTGCCCGAACAAACACGCTGCTTGAACGCGCCAAGGCCACTCGAGAACCGGCATGGGTGCGACAACTTGTGATCGCCGCCGATCAATTCGTGGTGGCACGCAACGATCAACAATCCGCAGATGGACACACCGTGATTGCAGGCTACCCGTGGTTCGGCGATTGGGGCCGCGACACGATGATCGCCCTGCCCGGACTGGCGCTCGCCACCGGACGACCAGAACTCGCCTCGAGCTTGTTGCGCACCTTTGGCCGCTTCGTGGATCGCGGCATGATCCCGAATCGGTTCCCGGATGCGGGCGAAACGCCCGAGTACAACACGGTCGATGCGACCCTCTGGTACATTCACGCTTTGCGCGAATACGTGCAAACAACCGGTGACGAGACACTGGTCGATGAACTCTGGGGGACACTCGAGGCGATGGTGCGCTGGCACATCAACGGCACGCGCTACGGCATTCAGATGGACCCCAACGATGGCTTACTGCGGGCCGGTGAACCCGGCGTGCAACTGACCTGGATGGATGCAAAAATTGGCGATTGGGTCGTGACACCACGCACCGGCAAACCCGTCGAGATCAACGCACTCTGGTACAGCGCCCTGCGCACGCTCGAGGGCTGGGTCGGGCCGCGCAAAGCCACGCACAATTACCGGGCGCTCGCGGATCGGGTCATGGATTCGTTCAGCCGCTACTGGAACAAAAGCACGAATTACCTCTACGACGTACTCGACGGTCCAGACGGAGACGACCCCAGCATTCGCCCGAACGCCGTGATCGCCGCCAGCCTCGAGCCATCACCGCTCGAGAACCGTTGGCGCAAAGCCATCGTCGATACCGCCAGCGAAAAATTGTTGACACCTTACGGCCTGCGCTCACTCGCGCCGGATGACACGCGGTACGCGCCGCGCTACCTCGGCTCGCCGCTCGAGCGTGATGCCGTGTACCACCAAGGCACCGTCTGGCCTTGGTTGATCGGACCGTTCGTTGAGGCGCACCTTCGCGCCTACGGCAACCCGCTCGCCGCACGCGGTTTCCTCGAGCCCATCGCGGAACACTTGACCCGAGGTGGACTCGGATCGGTGTCAGAAATTCTTGATGGCGACGCGCCACACGCGCCGCGAGGTTGCCCGTGGCAGGCGTGGAGTGTCGCCGAAATCTTGCGGGCACGAAAATTGACGGCATCACGCTCGAGGAAACCCTGATACATGTAGGGTGCCGCTCTTGAGCGCACCCTATATGTCTCGTCTCAAATCACAGCGATGAGTTCACCAGGAGGTCAAACCATGAACACGCGCACCGCCGAACACGAACGGCTCGAGAAGGACCGGCACGGCCTCGAGCATTGGAAGCATTGGGGGCCGTATTTGTCTGATCGCGCCTGGGGCACGGTGCGCGAAGATTACAGCGAGCATGGCACGGCCTGGGAGCACTTCCCGCACGATCATGCCCGCTCGAGGGCGTACCGTTGGAACGAGGATGGACTGATGGGCATCAGCGATCACCACGGGCGATTGTGCCTGTCGCTGGCGGTCTGGAATGGCGTGGACCCGATCCTCAAAGAGCGATTGTTCGGGTTGACCGGCAACGAGGGCAACCACGGCGAGGATGTCAAAGAGTATTACCATTACCTCGAGAGCACGCCGACGCATTCGTACATGAAAGGTTTGTACAAGTACCCGCAGCGCGAATTTCCGTACTCGAGGTTGGTGGAAGAAAACAAGAATCGCAGCAAAGACCAACCCGAATTTGAGTTGTTCGACACCGGCATTTTTGACGAGAATCGCTACTGGGATCTCGAGATCGAATACGCCAAGGCCGGTCCCGATGACGTGTTGGTGCGCATCACCGCGCACAACCGAGGCCCCGAGTCGGCGCGGTTACACGTGCTGCCGACGCTGTGGTTTCGCAACACCTGGTCGTGGGGCCATCCAGATCAAATCCGTCACACGATTCAACCCGAACGCGCCCACGTTCTTCGGGCCGATCATCCCGACCTCGGGCCGCAGCGGTTGTACTTTGAGGCTGGTTCGGACGCGATCTTCTGCGAGAACGAAACGAACCTGACCAAACTTTACGGCGTGCCAAACCACTCGAGCACCGCCAAGGACGGCATCAATGACCTTGTGGTTCACGGACGATTGGATGCCGCGAACCGGATCGATGGCTCGAAGGCCGCCGTCTGGCATCAACTCGAGGTTGGAGCGGGCAAAGCGAAAACCGTGCGCGTGCGCTTGACGAAGGCGGTGCTCGAGCAACCCTTTGACGATTTCGAGATGGTCTTTGAAAAACGCAAACTTGAGAGCGATGAATTCTTTGACAGCCTCCAACCGGATGGACTTTCAGACGACGAACGCCTGGTGCAACGCCAAGCCTTCGCGGGAATGCTTTGGAACAAACAGTTCTATCACTTCGACGTTCAGCGCTGGCTCGAGGGCGATCCGGCTGGGCCACCGCCGCCGGAGTCGCGTAAGCAAGGACGCAACCGCGATTGGGTCACGCTCAACAACGTCGACGTGATCTCGATGCCGGATGCCTGGGAATACCCGTGGTACGCCGCCTGGGATTTGGCCTTTCACACGATCCCACTGGTGCTGCTCGACCCGGAATTTGCCAAGCAGCAAATCCTGCTCTTGACCCGAGAATGGTATCAACACCCGAACGGACAACTGCCCGCCTACGAATGGCAATTTAGCGATGTCAACCCGCCCGTTCACGCCTGGGCCGCCTGGCGTGTCTACAAGATCGAACAAAAACATTGGGGCCGCACGGATCGCGCCTTCCTCGAGCGGGCGTTTCACAAACTGCTGCTGAACTTCACCTGGTGGGTCAACCGCAAAGATGCCGAGGGCCGCAACGTCTTCCAGGGCGGCTTCCTGGGGCTGGACAACATCAGCGTCTTCGACCGCTCGCAACCACTGCCCGGTGGTGGCCACCTCGAGCAGGCGGACGGCACCGCCTGGATGGGCATGTTCTGCCTGAACATGATGAAAATTGCGCTCGAGTTGGCCCGCGAGAATCCGGTCTACGAGGACATTGCCACGAAATTCTTCGAGCACTTTCTCTACATCGCCTCGAGCCTCAACCGCCTGGGATTGTGGGACGAAATGGACGAGTTCTACTACGACGTGCTGCGAATGCCCGACGGTCAGGCCGCACAATTGCGTGTGCGCAGCATGGTCGGACTGATCCCACTGTTGGCCGTCGAAACGCTCGAGCCCGAAGACCTCGAACGCTTCCCAGAATTCCAATCGCGCCTGAATTGGTTCCTTGAGAATCGACCCGACCTCGCCAACCTGGTTTCCAGGTGGATGGAACCCGGCATGGGCGACCGCCACCTGCTCGCCCTGGCACGCGGCCACCGCATGAAACGGGTGCTCGCCCGGATGCTCGACGAAACAGAATTCCTATCGCCATACGGCATCCGCGCCCTCTCGAGGCACCACCTCGAACAGCCTTACGAAATGCACGCCGATGGGCAAACGTACCGCATCGCCTACGAACCCGCAGAATCCTCGAGCGGACTGTTCGGCGGGAACTCCAACTGGCGCGGCCCGATCTGGTTCCCGATCAACTACCTGCTGATCGAAAGCCTGCAAAAATTTCACCACTACTACACCGACGATTTCAAAATCGAATGCCCAACCGGATCGGGCCAGTACCTGACCCTGAAAGAGGTGGCCGATGAACTCTCGAGACGCCTAATCGGGATTTTCACCCGCGACCGGCTCGAGCAACGCGCCGTGCTGGGCGAGAATCAAGTCTTTCAACACGATCCGAACTGGCGCGACCTGGTGCCGTTTCACGAGTATTTCAACGGGGACACCGGCGCGGGCGTGGGCGCGTCACACCAGACGGGATGGACGGGGCTGGTGGCGAAATTGCTGCACCAGCAAGGGCAGGTGAAGACGGAGGGCGAACTCGAGGAGACGGTCTGACGAGACAAGTCACGAAGTTACACCGTTGGGTCATTTCACAGTGTAAAACGTGTCTAACCTCACATCGAAAACTTCAGATCGAAATCGTGTTAGGCTAGGCGAGCGCATTCTGTTTTGATTTTTTCGAGCCTACATTTTCATCCACGACATTTGACGTACCAAGCGCACCTCACTTCACCGTCGTTGCGCCGATTCAATCCACCACCCAAACCGCGATGATCTGACCCGAGAGGGATCAATCACCCTCAGCGCAATGGTCGTCTCCCTGCACGCTCGCGGTGACAACCCTCGAGCCTGGGAAGCGTTCTTTGGAGGTTCTTATGAAATCACGGACAGGTTTGAAAACGCTTGGCGTTGTGCTCGCACTCGGCATTCTTGGCTTGGCACTCGCCCAGCAAAAAGGTCCGATCACGGTTGGCAGCAAGCTCGATGCGGAAGGACGTTTGTTGGGCAGCATGATCCGACTCTCGCTCGAGAATGCAGGATTCAGCGTCAATGACAAGACGGGGACGGGTACGACTCCGGTGACGCGCAAGGCACTGCTCGAAGGTCAGATCGATATTTATCCCGAGTACACCGGCACCGCCATCAACAACTTTTTCAAAGGGCAAACGATTCCCGCCGATGCCTCGAGCAAGGCTGCGAAGTCCTACGCAACCGTCAAGGCGCTCGATCTCAAACTCAATAAGGTCGCTTGGCTCGAGCGTTCCCCGGCAAACAACACCTTCGCGGTTGCGGTGCGCAAGGACCTGGCAGACAAGGCTGGTCTGAAATCGCAGGTGGACCTGTCCAAGTACCTGGCTGGCGGTGGCGAATTCAAGATTGTTGGCAGCCAGGAGTTTTTTGAACGTGATGATGGTTTGAAATCCTTTGAGAAAGCCTACGGGTTTGCGCTCAAGGCCGAACAGAAAATCACCATTGCCGGTGCGACTACGGCGCAGACCGAATCGGCAGCCGCTCAGGGCACCGATGGGGCCAATGCTGCAATGGCTTATGGCACCGATGGTTCCATCGCCGCCCTCGGCCTGGTGGTGCTCTCCGATCCGAAAGGAGCGCAGCCCGTCTATCAGCCTGCCCCGACGGTTCGTGTTGAGGTGCTCAAGAAGTTCCCGGAATTGCCTTCGCTGCTGAACCCCATTTTCAGGGGTTTGACGCTCGAAGTTTTGCAGGGCCTGAACCGTCAGATTGATTTGGATGGTAAGGCTCCGCTCGAGGTGGCCCGCAGTTACTTGAAGGCCAAAAACTTGATCAAGTGAATCTGTTCGTTATTCAGGGAGGCCGTGTGGTCTCCCTGAATCGTAGCGATCAGACTGGTTGGAGTTGGCGATGAATCCCGGCTTGAAATCGAATCGAATTGCGATGCTGGCCGGATGGATTGGCCTCTCGAGCGCCCTGTGGCTTTCTTTTTTGACGCTCAAACCCAACCGCCTCGCGGCGGGCCGGGTGGTGCGGATACTCGAGATCGGACCGGAATTCTCGGTGTTGCTGGTCCTGATGACGCTGGTGCTGATCTTCGGCTGGACCAATCTGCGCCTGCGTGGTCTTGCCCTGCTCGTGCTCGGTTCACTTTGGTTGATCCTTGATCTGCTGCTGATCGATCTGGGGGCGCGTCGGTTGCTCTCGAACGCGGGCGAGATTGCGCGTGTCTCGCTTGGTTCGGCGGGCTGGTTGGGTTTGTTGACCAGCCTGATGGTGTTGTTTGCGGCCCGACGAGACCTTGAGGCGTTGCGCCCCCAGCGCCGACTGTCCTGGACGGTGTGGATCGCACCAACCCTTGCCATTGGAATCGTCGTGCTCGGTGGCATCTCGAGCCTGTCGGTGATGCGCGAGTATGCCGCCAATGCCGATACCTTTGCGGCCAGGTTGCTCGAGCACATCGCTTTGGCGGGCACAGCACTCGGTTTGTCGATGGTGATCGCGGTGCCGTTGGGCGTTTGGGCCACGCGCAGTGCAGCCATTGGCAGGGTGGTGCTTGGCATCTCGAGCGCTTTGCAAACCATTCCCAGCATCGCCCTGTTGACCATCCTGATCGCCCCGTTCTCGGGCCTTGCACGGGCGTTTCCGGCACTCGAGGCGATTGGTGTGCGCGGGATCGGCATGGCCCCGGCCCTGACCGCCCTGACCCTCTACGGCCTGTTGCCCATCGTGCGTGGAACCTTCAACGGGTTGCGCAGCGTGCCTGCCGCCGCGCTCGAGGCGGGGAGCGGCATGGGCATGACGGGCAGACAGCGTTTCTGGCGGGTTGAACTTCCGTTGGCCCTGCCGCTGCTGCTTTCGGGTGTGCGGACCGGGGCGGTCAGCCTGGTCGGATTGGCGACGCTCTCGAGCCTGGTCGGGGCGGGCGGTTTGGGAGCCTTTATCTTTGCTGGCCTGGGTGGAGCAGCCTTCGATCAAGTGCTCCTGGGCGCGTTGCCAGTGCTGGCCCTCGCTGTGGTCACGGACACGGTCTTCGCGGGGCTTGAACGCCTGGGTGTGCCGCATGGCTTGCGCGAATCGCCGTCAATCAAGTTGGGGGCGGCATGATTCGGTTCGAGCGGGTCAACAAACGTTACGGTGATTTCGCCGCCGTCCACGACCTCAGCCTCGAGATCCCTGAGGGTGAGGTCTGCGTCTTGATCGGCCCGAGCGGTTGCGGCAAGACCACCACGTTGCGGATGATCAACCGCCTGATCGAACCGACCTCGGGCAAGATCATGATCGATCAACGGGATGCGGGTAGCCTCGCACCCGCCGAATTGCGGCGCGGCATGGGCTACGCGATTCAGGGCGTGGGTCTGTTCCCACACTTGACGGTGGCGCAAAATGTGGCGACGGTTCCTGGTTTGCTCGGCTGGAACAAAGCGCGAATCGAGGCTCGCGTCGCCCTGATGCTCGAGTTGGTGGGTTTGTCAGGCCATGCCGATGCCTTTCCGCGTGAACTCTCGGGCGGTCAAGCGCAACGGGTCGGTGTGGCCCGAGCGCTCGCGGCGGACCCACCGATCCTGCTGATGGATGAACCCTTCGGGGCGGTTGATCCCCTGAACCGTGAACGCTTGCAGGACGAATTTTTGCGGCTGCAACGCAGCTTGAAGAAAACCGTTGTCTTGGTCACGCATGACATGGACGAGGCGATCAAGCTGGCGGATCGAATCGCCATCATGAACGACGGAAAACTCGTGCAATTCGACACACCCGAGATGCTCCTGGACCGGCCCGTGAACGCCTTCGTGCGCGATTTTGTCGGCGCGGACCGTGGCCTCAAGCGCCTCGGTCGAATTCGGGTCGATCAAGTGATGCGGACCAGCATTAGCATCCAGATCAGCGATTCATTCGACGCGGCCCACGCCAAGCTCGAGCAACTTCAGGCCCCGAGCGTTTTTGTGACCGACGAGCAGGGCGTTCTGCTCGGTTGGTTGGACCGCCACGCCAACGGCTCGAGCGTGCGACAAGCGATGTCCGCCCATCCGTGGACGGCGATTGCGGCCCGTGAGGACTCGAGTGTGCGCGAGGCGCTCTCCCGCATGATCGGTGAAGGATTCCGCGTCTTGGCGGTGGTCGATGGCAGAGGGATACTGCTCGGGCAGATTGACTTGACCAGCATCGAGAACATCAACCTCCCGTCCGGCTCGAGCAGCGCATGAGCCCCGGTGAAGCCCATCGTTCTCTGCGATCCCGTCAACCGCTCGCACGACTGATCCATGTGATCGGCTGGTCCATGCTTGGCCTGTTGGCGCTGCTGTTGCTGTTCACCTGGACGTTGCCCTGGCAAACAGGCTTGCGGGCGTTGTTTGTACTCGAACGCGACGTGCTCTATCCGCAGGAACCGCTGGTGGCACTCGTCCTGCGTCACCTGCAACTCGTGTTCGCCTCGAGCGCCCTGACCATCCTGATCGCCGTACCGCTCGGAATTTATGTGACCCGTGAGGCCGGGGCTGAATTCCTGCCACTGGTCGAACGTCTGGCGGCCCTCGGGCAAACATTTCCACCGGTGGCCGTGCTGGCACTCGCCTACCCGGTGCTCGGATTTGGTTTTGCCCCCAGCTTGTTGGCCCTGTCTATTTATGGCCTGCTGCCGGTGATTGCAGGCACGATTGCTGGATTGCGGGCCGTGCCAACCGAGGTGCTCGAGGCGGCCCGTGGCATGGGCATGACACCCTGGCAGACCCTCTGGCGGGTCGAGTTGCCGCTCGGGGCTCGAGTGATCCTTGGAGGGGTCAGGACCAGCGTGGTGGTGAACATCGGCACGGCTGCAATTGGGGCCGCCATCGGTGCAGGAGGTTTGGGATTGCCGATCTTTGCCGGACTCGAGAACCAGAATTTTGCCTACGTGCTCGAGGGGGCCATCCCGACGGCCATGCTGGCCTTGTGGGCCGATGCCAGTTTGGGTGCGGTAGAGCGTTCCCTGACGCACGACCTGTAATACAGCAATTTCACAAATGCTTTGGAATCAAAGCATTTGGCGAGCCATGCGAGTGGAAACGACAGCGGTTGAGGAAAAATGAGCGAATTTTGCCCGCAAAATTCCGAATCATTCCGAAAACCGCTGTAAGAAAATCGGTTT
>JANOWZ010000742.1:0-1728 GCA_031418155.1 Deinococcales bacterium | reverse complement strand
TCAGTTTGCTGGCACCATAGGTGAGGAGGGAGTGGGTGGTCCCGCTCGAGGTGCAGTCTTGCAGGCTGGCCGAAGGACCGCTGTCCGCAACACCATTCAACTTGAGATCGGTCTGATTGCTTTTGAAATTCAACCGCGTCAAGGTGAGCGCCCCGGTGGTGGCCTCGAACGCCGTGCCAAAGCCGGTCAGGGTCAGGTCACTGAACGTGGCGCTGCCAGCGAATTTGAAACCGTCTTTCTTGGCAAGGCTTTGCAACACCACACCGCTCGTGTTGACTTTGAGGACAACGCCTTCAGGATAGTCGTAGCCCCAGGTTTCGCCGCTGGCCTCGTTGTAGGTTCCGGCGGTCAGGACGGTGGTCTTGGTCGCGCCAACGCCCATTCGGGCCAGGGCCTCCCTGATCGTCTTGAGTGGTTTTCCTTGGGTGCCTGGATTGGTGTCTAGCCCGACGGAGGACTCGGCGTAAAACTGAGCCAGAGGCTTGAGCTTGATCTGCACCGACTTGCTCGCGGTCCCAGCGGTCGCCGTGAGCGTCACCGTTTGGGTTGATGCGATTTGGGTGGGTGGGGTGTACTGCACGCTCGTCCCCGTGGTCGCGGAAAGCGTGCCGGCATCCGTCGCCGGGCCGAGGCTCCAGTTGATCGTGCCACTCGAGCCGATGAGCGTCGCGGTTAAGGTGATGGGCGCATCGCCAGGCGAGACTGTGGCGGTTGCCGGGGTGATGGTGAGGGGAGAATTGCTCGGGGAAGGGGTGGGCGTACCGCCACCAGAGCAGGCGGCGAGCGTGAGGACGACCGCAACTACTGAAAACCTGTTCATGCAAACCTCCAGATGTTCTTGAGCAATACCAACCTGAATCTTCAATACGATTTCAGCACCAGCGAGAGGTTGTCAGCGTAGCCATCGTTGTAGATGAAGCTGGTGCGATTCATCTCGAGGCTGACCTGGATGCTGCGCGTCAGCTTCGGCATCGCCTTGGTCAGGGTGCGTTGCAAGAATCCGGTCGTACCGCCGCGATCCACTGGGCTCACTGGTCCCAGTGATTCGGTCAGGACCGTGAAATTTCCAGTGTCCCGAAAACCCACCACCAGCTTGCTGTTGTCGCCCTCACTGCCGAAACCACCAAAGAATCCAGACAGTTCAAAATTCACCGTTCCAGCATCGATGGCCGCGAACCAATCGCTGGGCAGGTTGATGGTTTGGATCGAACCACTGAAACTGCTGTTCGGTCCCCCGGCGAAGAAGTTGTTGCCCGCGTTGACTGGGGCTTGCGCTTGGCTCGGAAAGTTTGCGGTTGCCCCATACGGGACGACCGTGAAGCGGTTGTTGGACGCGGGCTTGGGCCAGCCGGGAAGATCGGTCACGAAATCCCCGGTGGCGCTGGCCGGTCCAGCCTCGGCGTCGCCGTTGATGATCAGGTTCTCGCTGATGCGTTTGGGGATCAGCACATTCACCTTGAGTGGGGCACTCATCGCACTGTTCCCAGCACGGTCGGTGGCTTTGGCGCTGTACGTGTGCTCACGGTTGTCACTCGAGCCGAGGTTCAGGTTCAGGGTGTATGGGCTCGAGGTGGCCTCACCGAGTTTTGCTGCCCCGTCAAAGAACTCCACGCGGGCCACACCCCGGCTGTCGCTGGCCTCGGCGGCCAGATCGAGGCCGCCAGCCGTGCTGATGGCGGCGGTGCTGCTGCTGAGACTGACGGTTGGCACGGTGCGATCCACGAAGAC
>JANOWZ010000741.1:0-7861 GCA_031418155.1 Deinococcales bacterium | reverse complement strand
TGTTTCAAAGTGCTGATCAGCAAGCGAAAATCATTTACTGCAACTTCTCAGTTGGGCGTTGGAAGGCTACGGGTCGTTTCTGGAGTTGCTCGGCAGTGACCATGATCTGATTTTGCTGGTTCAGACTTTATGGCGCAACAGGTCTTCACCACTCGATCATTGGAGTCATTGCAATCCAAGCGCTCGCATCGCACGTTGGAACTTTCCCATCGTGGAAGGCTCGAGCGGCGAGAGTATTCGCAAATGAATCAGCACTGGCTCGAGCAACACTGGATCAATGTGATCCTCGATTTCAATTTCAACTTCAGTGAATTGTTCAACAAGATTTCTGCTCGAGTCAAGCACACGCACATCATCAAGCGTAACTTCGCCAATCTGCTCGAGTTTGTAGATCAATCGTTTCGTCTCAAGTTGCGCGACCGGTTTGAAATTCTCGAGCGGCGCAATTTGCGTCACGCGAGCCAGAATTTCTGGATCGCGTAATTCCTCGAGCGTGGTCGCGTTCGGAGCTTCCACTTCTATTTCTTCACGTTCGGCAAATCCATCTCGAACATTGCTTTTGCCTTTGAAGGTGAAGATGCTTGAATGCTCGAGTTGCCGCAATCGCAACGACCAGCGGCGAGTACGAAGTTCAAAGGTTGCCGTGTCGAAATACGTGTTGCGTTGAACCTCGAGCCGATCAAAGCGTAAGTCATGTCCACCCAATTGCTCGAGTCCATCCAAGTTTGGCAATGGCCCGGTCAGTTTCAATTCGCGTTCGACACCCATGCCTCAAAATACAGGTGAAAGCTGAAAGCGCGAACAGCCCGCTAGGTGCTGTCTTGTGAGCAAGAAGGGAAAAGGTAAAAGTAAAACCACGGCTTACGGCTCGAGATTTGGATGTTGGTCCTCACTTTGACCTTTCACCTTTTTACCTTTTCCCTCTACGCCCTTCTTTCCCGATATGATGCCCACCATGCAAGCAATTCTCGATCACCTCAAAGCGCAAACGCCCGCCATTCTTGCCGACATCGAACGTCTGGTGCGGCTCGAGAGCCCTTCCAAGGACGTTCCGGGCATCAATTCGGTCTCTGATGTCGTACAGTCCTGGCTTGAGCCTCTTGGGGCCTGTGAGCGCATTCCGCACGAGTTGGGCGATACCTTGCGCGTAGTGATTCCGGGCCGCTCGAGTGATCGCGTGGTGTTGCTGGCTCACGCCGACACGGTGTACTCGCGTGGTTTCTGGGACAACCTCTGGCGCGTCGAGGGTGATAAGGTTTTTGGTCCCGGCGCGTATGACATGAAGGGCGGCATTGTCCAAGCAGTTTGGGCGCTCAAAACCTTGAAAAAATTGGGCCTCGAGTTGAGCCACACTGTCGAATTTTTGTTGACCCCGGACGAGGAGATCGCTTCGCACGCGGGCCGTCCAATCATCGAGGCGAGCGCCGTCGGTGCTCGTGCCGTGCTGGTCCTCGAGCCGCCACATTTGAACGGTGATTTGAAGGTTGCCCGCAAGGGTGTCGGCGCGTACAACGTCAAGATTCATGGCAAGGCCGCGCATCAGGGCACGGAACCGGAGAACGGTCGCAATGCCTTGGTCAGCGCCGCGCATTTCATTCAGGAAGTCGTCAAGCTTCAGGACATTCCGAAAGGCACGACGCTCGGGCCAAACGTGATTCAGGGTGGAACCGTCAGCAATGTTGTCTGTGATCTGGTCGAACTCGAGGTGGATTTGCGCGTCTGGACCATGGAAGAAGCCGACCGGATCGAGGCTGCAATTCACGCGATTGTGCCGCTCGAGGGAACCCGTTACGAGATTTCGGATGGCCTGAACCGTCCCGCGATGGAACCGACCGAAGGCAGCCTCAAAGTCCTCGAGTTGGGCCAAAAGATTGCCGCCGAACTCGGGTTTCATCCCGGTGCCGCCCGAGTCGGTGGCGGTTCGGACGGGAATTTCACCGCGAAACTCGCCCCAACCCTGGACGGTTTCGGCGTGCATGGCGCGAACGCACATCAGCGCAACCTCGAGTACATTTTGATCTCAGAACTCGCCCCTCGCACCGCGTTGATCGCGGGAATGCTGAGCAGGATCTAGTTGAAAGTAGAACGTTCAAAGTGAAAAGAAAAACCTCGAGTCCTAATTTTTCACTTTCCACCTTTCACTTTTCACTGCCTTTTTCTTATGACTTCCACGCCTGATGTCACCAAACTTCTGACCGGAGGCCGCCCGAATACGGTGCTGCTCGAGGGTTCTGTTTCGCCGTCCGAGTTGGCTCGCTACGCGATTGGTTTGGCGAACGCGAAGGGTGGAACGCTGGTCGTCGGTGTCGGGCCGGAGGGCACGCTCGAGGGTGCGCCGGATTTGCATCCGTTGCAACTCACCCACGCGCTGTACGAGTTAACGCAAGGTCGTTTGACGGTCAATTGCTCGCAGAGTGTGCTCGAGGGCAAGGCGCTTTTGGTGGTCAGCGTGCCGCGTTCACAAACGGTGCTCGCAACGCCGACGGGCGAGGTCATCACCTGGAATGGCGCTCGTCTCGAACCGCTCGAGGCGGCGGCGCTCGAGCCTGCCCCAGAGTTGGATTTCACGGCAACCGTGCCGCCAACCTCGAGTTTGTCGGATTTGGACCCGCTCGAGGTGCATCGTTTGCGCAGCGTGCTCGAATCGCGGCGCGGCGCGGATTTGGCGCAATTGCCGGATTTGGATTTGTTGCGGGCGCTTGGCGTGCTCGAGGGTGATCAACCGAATTTGGCCGGGATTTTGCTGGCGGGCACGGCTCGGGCGTTAAAGCGCTACGTGCCACAAACCGAGATCGATTACTACCATCACGCGACCGGCGACCTCGAGTTTGAATTCCGCGAGACGCTGCAAAAACCTTTGCCCGCCGTACTCGAGCGTTTGCGTGAACTGATTCAGGCCCGAAACCGCTATGAGAGTTTGCAGGTTGGACTCTTCCGAATCGAAGTTTGGGATTTCGATGAGGTCGTCTACCGCGAGGCGATCCTGAACGCCATGGTTCACCGCGACTACACCTCCCGAGACACGGTGCAGATTCATCATTTCCCGAACAGCCTCGAGATCACCAATCCTGGCGGTTTCGCCGGTGGTGTCAGCGAGGCGAACATTTTGCGTCACGCACCGAAACGTCGCAATCCTGTCTTGGCCGATGCGCTCGCCCGACTTGGGTACATCGAACGTGCCGGGGTCGGCGTGGACCGCATGTACCGCCTGATGTTGCGTCACGGCAAGGAACCACCCGAGTACACGAGCTACCCGGATTCGGTGCAACTCACGCTTCACAACCCGGCCTTTGACGAACCGTTTGCCCGTTTCGTGGCCCGCAAGCAGGAGGAGATGGGTCAACTCAGTTTGGACACGCTGATCGTCTTAACGCACCTCAAACGTGAACGCGAGGCGAACCGCGAGAACCTGGCCCGAGCCTTGCAATTGCCCACTGATCGTGTGTTGCGGGCTTTGCGTCCGCTCGAGGATGCAAACCTGATCTCTCGAGCCGGTCATGAATTGTGGGTCTTGTCCGACGAGACCCTGCTGGCGATTGGTTCGGACCTGCAACCTCGAGCGCCACGCCCAGCTTTGCCGCCCGCCGCTCGACCGCACCATCCTCAGCCCTTGAGCACCGGTCTTCAACCGAGGCCTGGGAATACCTCACGGGTTGAGATGCGAACGCACCTGCGTGATTCAGTCCGAGAATTGGCGCGTCGTCACGGCAGCATCGCCAACCGTGATGTCCGGGCCGCGTTTGACCTGAACATGTCTCAGGCCAGTTTTTTGTTGCGCACCATGACGCAATCGGGAATGCTCGAGCGTTTTGGGGACACGCCTCGGGCAACGCGATACGCTGTGCCAGTCACGGCTTAAAAACTACTTACCCTTGTCGAGCAATCCCGCCAGGAACGCGGCGATGTCCTTGGCCTCTTCCTCGTCTTGGGATTTGGCGACGTAAGACAAACCCGTGCGGGCATTGGGTTGCATGACAGGTGGTGCTGAACTCGAGTTTGGATTTGGCTCGGGGTTCGGTTTGATGCTCGGGGTTGCCGGATTGATCGGTTTGCTCGGACTGAACGTCGCCGAGGTTGGGCTGGTCAATGGTGCCGGTGGAATCTCGGGTTTGACCGGCGGTTGATCATGATGTGGTCTGATCGGACCACTGTTTCCTTCTCCGATGCGTCCGAGCACGGTTTTGGGTTTCTGGTTCGCGGGTCGGGCATCGTCGGCGACGGGCAACATCCGCAATTGTGTGACCGTTGGTTGGCACAAGGCCACGAAACTCCAACGTTGCGTTTTGGTGGCCGAGTAAATGTACTTGTGGTTGCGTGAATCCACGTACACCGGCTTCAAGTACACGACCTCGAGCCGGATGCCACTGGCCATCAGGAAGAGTTTTTGGCGTTCGGCGCTGAAGCTTTCGGTGGTTTCGTTGGCCCGCACCGTGAAATGCCCAATCGCCACCCACATTGTGGTGGGCGCAATGGCGGTTCTGGTGGCGGCCTTTTTGGACGGGCGACGCCGATCCGGGAACGGCAGGGCCGGAAGTTGCTGTTTGCGCCGGTCTGGGTGCAACGCGGTGATCCAACCTTCGACAATCGGGAAGGTTTCACCAAAGCTTTCTAAGCGACCGCGACTGAGATCCATACCACCTCGGAACAAGCAAATTGGGAATCGAGCAAATTAAGAGCC
Source organism: Deinococcales bacterium (assembly GCA_031418155.1). Lineage (GTDB taxonomy): Bacteria > Deinococcota > Deinococci > Deinococcales > JAAFIG01 > JANOWZ01. The sequence continues at coordinate 3,183 of JANOWZ010000741.1, read as the reverse complement.
ATAGTGCCAGATTGCTGCTTGCAGAACACTTACTGATTCATGGGCTGATTCATGGACCAATCTTTAGGCTAGTTGATGGGCTCGAGAATTCAAATCTGTAACGCAGTACGATACCGTTGTGTCCGTCAACCTGTTCGCCAAACCGAAGCAGCGCAGCTTGGAATTCCATTATATCCCCGTGTTCGTATTGTCCAGGTTTAGGTTAAGGCAAGCTGTGGAGTATTTCGCTTTCCAAAGGGTATTTCGTTGAGGGCCGTGATCCTGGCGGGTGGGGATTTGCAGGTCTCGGCCCGTGTACTCGAGCGGCTTCAAAGTGTTGATTTGGTCGTGGCTGCCGATGGTGGTGCACGTCACGCGCAGACGTTGGGCCTTTCAGTGGATTTGTGGGTCGGTGATTTCGACTCGAGTCAGGGGCTCGAGGCCGATTTGTTGAACGTGCCACGTGAGGGTCATCCGGTGGACAAAAACCAGGTCGATACCGAACTGGCGCTTCTGGCGGCACAATCCAGGGGCGCGACCGAAGCGCTTGTGATCGGTGCGTTCGGTGGTCGTTTCGATCACGCCCTGACGATGGCCACGATTGCGCTTCGACACACGCTGGCAGGCTTTCCCATCGATCTCGAGAGCGGTTCTGAGGCAGGTTGGTCACTCGTGCCGGGTCGAGATTTGAGCCTGAACCTCGAGCCTGGAACGACCTTCAGCGTGATCGCGCTCGGGTCCATCGCGGCGGGCCTGACCGTCACTGGTGCGAAATGGCCGCTCGAGCGGGCCAGCCTTCTGTTTGGCTTCGGTTGGGGTGTCTCAAACGTTGCGCTCGGGCCGGTGAGGTTCTCGCTCGAGGCTGGCATGGCGTTGATTGTGGCGCAATTTCAGCCGGTTTAACTGGGCATACTCCATTGGACCTGCTCAACTGGGCGTTTTCGCCTCGAGTTCGTTCAACCGCGCCAGCAAGCGTTCCGAACCGATCTGTTCGGCAATCACTCGGGCCTCGAGCATCCCTTCCGGGTTGCGATCTCGGGCCGCCAACTCGAGCAGGGCCAGCACCTCGAGCGGTTTGTGCTGGCAGCTTCGGGCTTCACTCAGCGCATTCTTGGCGAAACTGACGATCCGGGTCGTGGCGTACAGGCTCAGCAACGCCCGCGTCGCATTCGGGGCATCTTTGGCGGTTCGGGCGCGTTTGAAGGCTTTCTCGGCCATCTCGAGCGCCTTCTGTTTGCTGCCCCAAACGGCGTGCGCGTGTGACAAACCGGCCAGCACGCCCGCCGATGCCTCCTCGCCAAGTACCTCAGAAATCCCGAGTGCCTGCCCGAAGGCGATCACGGCCTCTTTCGGCTCGAGCTTGCTTTCAATCGCCCGCTCGAGCAAGCTTTCGCCCTTCACGATGAGGGCAGCAACCGCCAGTTCGCCATCCTGTTCGCGTTTTGCTACCGCGAACGCCTGATCTGAAATCTCGAGCGCGGCGGACAGTTCGCCACGGACACGACGGGCATTCGCCAGGTGAGCCAGCGCCCAACCCCGAGAATCGCTGTGCATAACGGCAGCCAGTTGCGTGATCGCCTCGAGTGGACGGCCCAAACGCACGAGTGCTGCACCGAGATTCACTCGGGCTTCATCGGCCAAATCTGGCGTGAGGTTGGGAATGGCGTGCTCGAGCCGCGCCGCACTGGTCACGGGCCGACCTCGAGCCCATTCATAGCGGGCCAAATCCAATTCGAGCCGTGCTGCGAACACTGGGTTCTCGAATTTGCTGCGTTCACGTTCAACAAACTCCAGGTTTTTGGCCGCCTCGAGTTTGCGGCCCTTGTCCTCAAGCCCACCCGCATGGGCCAAGAGCGCCGTCAAGAACTGGCGTTGCACCTCGAAGCGTGCGCCCCCAAGCCAAGTGGTGAATCGTGGATTGCTCGAGATCAAACCGGGTGCAAGATTGCCACGCAATTTGGCAAGCGTGCGCAAATTGTTGCCAGCCGCACGGTACTCCTGAAGGTCGCTCGAGCAGATCAAGCGCAATCCAGCCGCATCCTCGAGCACGAAATTCCGCAACGGTTCGGGGATTATGACGGCTCGAGCATCTTTGAAAACATGCTCGAGTTCCGACCAGGGCCGCAAACCAGGATTTGCCGCGAGGTACACGAGTAACTCGCTCACAGGCGATTCAAGCTGTGAACCCGCAACGGAGACCTCGAGCCCACCCAAAACTTTGACCGTCAACGACATGACGGCATCGTACCTGAGCCTCGATCCGGACGCGAGGACACGAAACCCTCGAGCATCCGACTACGGATTAAAAGGTGTGTTTTGTTGTTCCATTTCCTGAACAAACTTTGGTTCAACTTTTTGCACAACTAGTGCACCGCCACCTTGATTTCTACGTATTACTTCGTATCCTCCGAAATCCGTTGGCGCTGCACTGGACACTACTCCCGTTGGTCGGGTGATTTTGAGAAAACCACTCAAAATCACCGTGGTCTTGCACTAGTGGGTCACTTGCTGTGCGCATCGCTTTTCAAACCATCCACCCGAACCGTCGCACCAGAACCACCCAACCGACGCGCTCGAGCACGCTCACGTCGCAACCGTCGCTTCCCACCCCACACGAACGCAGTTGGCGCTCGATTCCAACCACGCACTGTTGCCTCCAACGCAGAGATGACTGCCTCTGGTGACTCGAGGTCTGATCCATCCAACGCCCGACGCACAACAATCCGCTGAATCGATTCGGCCTACTTGACCCCAAGACGCACCTGACGGGCGGGGTCGCATGTTCAACCAACTCCCACCAAGTGGTGTGAACACCGGCATCACCCCATGATCCACCAACCACAGCATCAACGAAGGTGTCTTATGCCCAGCCAAATTGTCCAGCACCAGCAACGCCCGTAAACGCGGTAGTACCATGGGTAACGTGAATTTCACTGTTAAATCCTGCTGCCATCGAACCCAAGCCACCCGATTCGCAGCCTCCTCGAGTACCGGCAGCACCGCGTGATGCTCAAGCAAAACCGTCAAGGCACTCTCGAGCCAGTGACCCAAGCCCGTCAGCGATCCTGCCCGCAAGGTGCATGGTTAGGATCAAGAAGGTGCTGCTTTAGGGTCAAGAAGGGATGCAAAATCGCGTTTGCGCTGCTGGTCACGCCTTTGGCGTGCAACTCGCCGGTTGCAGGTCGAAACAACGTCAAGAGTTTC
>JANOWZ010000740.1:0-15461 GCA_031418155.1 Deinococcales bacterium | reverse complement strand
TGATGATCGGCTCGAGCGTCACGGCATCGCCAAGTTCGACACTGGCTGGGACGGCCCGCAAACTCAGGCCGGTGACTTCGCTGCGACGCACCTCGAGCTTCAATGTTTCGCTGCTGATGGTCGCCGTGCTCGCCTGAATCGAGTACACACCCGGTATGTTCGCCACGAAGGTGTAGGCGTTGCCATTGCGGGCAATCACCGGTCCACTCGGGGTCACGGACCACGTGACCTGATCGCCGAATTCAATGCCGCCGACACTCAGGCGCAGTGTGGCATTGGCATCGATATAGGTAAATGCTGGTCCAACCAGCGTCAGTACGGCAATTTCGGCGGGTGTCAGGACGCGCAAGGATGTCTGTGCGCTGCGGTTTGGGGCCAGCGTGTTCGTGGCCGTAATCGAATACACACCCGGTTGGCCCGAGGCGAAGCTCGCCTGCCGTCCATTGACCACCAGCGTCCCAGTGTTGGGCAAGACCGACCAGGTGACGCTTTCCGTGCCGTTGGTCAGCGCCTCGAGCCGAGCGGTCTCGCCGATTTTGACCGGGCTGAGCACCGCCGGTTGAAACAACACCTCACCCGGCATCGGTTCGGGGGGTGTGAACACCAGGTTGGACTCGAGCGCTTTGGACGGCGCATCGTTGGCGATCAGGCGGTAAGCGTAGGCCCGGTTGCCCTGAATGTCGGCATCCATGAATGTGGTTTTATTGGTACTGGCAATCGAGACAAAACTGCCCGTGCTCGAGCGCCGTTCGATGCTGTAACTGCTGGTGGCACCCGTGCCATTCCAACGCAGTTCGATGGTTCCGCCGGTCGGTGTGGCGGTGAATCCCGATGGACTCTGCGCGGTTGGCGTAGCGACCGGACCACCAGCGCAACCGGTCAGGATCAAACTGATCCCGATTAAATTGGCCACGGTCAACAGACCGATGCTGAAGCGAGCAATAGGGTGCAACATTTGGACTCCTCAAAAAAAGTGCAACGGGCAGTTCAGGGCGAGACTCGAGCGGTTTGGTGGGTCAACCCACAACGACGCATACCCAGGCCAGAGGCGCAGCTTCAAGGTGGATTGAGTGGGGGGAAGACCTGAAGAATTCACTGCGGTCCGTGCAAAAGTCTTTGATGATCCGATTCTTTATGTCTTTACGGCCATGTCAAGAAAAGCGTAACGAAATCACTGGCGATAATTGTGTGAGTTTTTGATCCTAGACTCATGAGGACCTTCATGGACGCTTGTGTGTTCAAATCCGCCCGGACCGTCTTACAGGCCTCAGAAGGACCGTGCCCAGCGCAGCACCCGCTTGGACCGCATTCATGCCCAGTTTTGACAACGCAGGTGTTGATCGTACAAGCAATTCCAGTCATTTTTACCTCGAGCCGCAGCACAAACCCGAACAAAACCATCGCTCCAGCCTGTGCCAACTGTGCCAAGTCCGATAAACTCGGGCCAAACCCCGGCATAGACTGAACCCATGAGACGCACCGCAATCATCATCGGATCGGGCATTGGCGGCCTGAGCCTTGGCATTCGACTGCAAAGTTTGGGCTTTGAGACCACCATCCTCGAGAAACTCGATGCCCCCGGTGGTCGTGCCTACGTGCGCAAAACCGTGCACAAAGAGGGCAGATGGCAGGATGTTTCACAACTCGAGCCGCTTGAGCCGCACGCCGGGTTCACGTTTGACATGGGGCCAACCGTCATCACCGTGCCGCATTTTATCGAAGAACTTTTTTCGCTCGAGCGTGATGTCGCCAATTTGGGCGAGGCGGATTTCCCGCAGCACATTTTGGGCGATGACAAACGCATCAAAACTGGAAGCTCGAGCGGCCCGAACACGGCACGCTACGTGAAGCTCGTGCCGATTTTACCGTTCTATAGGATTTACTTTGATGACGGAACGTTTTTTGATTACGACGGCGATCAGATGAGCACCCGAGCGCAAATTTCAGTCCTTGCGCCGGAAGATTTGGCAGGGTATGAGCGCTTTCACACCGATGCCAAAGCGATCTTTGAACGTGGCTTCCTGGCGCTCGGCTATACGCATTTTGGTGATGTTGTTTCGATGCTCAAGGTTGTGCCGGACCTGCTGAAACTCGACGCGGTGCGCACGCTGTTCAGCTTTGCCAAAAAGTATTTCTCCAACCCGAAAATGCAGCAAGTCTTCAGCTTCGAGACTTTACTTGTTGGGGGAAATCCGCTGTCCGTGCCAGCGATTTACGCGATGATTCACTTCGTCGAAAAAACCTGGGGCATCCATTACGCGATGGGCGGTACGGGCGCACTGGTGAACGCCTTCGTCAAAAAATTCCGGGAACTCGGTGGGCAAATCCGTTTCAACGCCGAGGTCTCAAGCATCGATGTCACCGATGAGCACGGCTTCGTTCCATCTGGAAAATTCGCCAAGAAGATCGCTCGAGGTGTGACGCTGGCAACAGGGGAGAGGCTCGAAGCGGATTGTGTGGTCTCGAACGGCGATTACGCGAACACGTACATGCGGCTTTTAAAACCCGAGCATCGGTTGTGGAATTCGGATACCAAAGTCAAACTCTCACCGCAAAGCATGAGCCTGATCGTGATTTACTTCGGCTTCAAATCGGATGGTCTCGAGACGAATCTTCGCCATCACAACATCATCCTTGGACCGCGCTACGAGGAACTCTTGAAAGACATTTTTGGTCGCAAAATCCTGGCCAAAGATTTTTCGCAATACCTGCACATTCCCACGCTGACTGACCCGAGCCTCGCGCCCAAAGGCCATCACGCGGCGTACACGTTGATTCCCGTGCCGCACAACGGATCGAAACTTGATTGGGAACTCTTAGGTGAAGCGTTCGTGAACAAAATCCTGGATTTCCTCGAGCATCGCGGCTTCATTCCCAACCTGCGCGAACGTTTGGTTTACAAAAGTTTCGTGACCCCCGATTATTTTGAGACGAAACTCTCGAGCTATTTGGGCAACGCCTTCGGGCCAGAACCGATCCTGGCACAAAGCGCATTCTTCCGTCCGCACAACCGCAGCGAGGACGTGCAACGCATGTACATGGTCGGCGCGGGCGCACAACCGGGAGCGGGCACACCAAGCGTGATGATGAGCGCCAAAATGACTGCCCGAGAGATCGCCAAGGACTACAACATCCCGAAAGAGATCGTAAATGGTGTGCCAAGCCGAACAGAACGCGAACTCGAGGCTGCCCCCGGTTGAGTTTTCAACAGATCAAGTGTCGTGGTCAAGAAATAGGCATTCGGTTTTTGAGCCTCGAGCCAATGGAACGTCTCAAGAATTTCAGTGCCAATGACAATACATTGTTTCAGGTCTGAGTTTGACGCCGGCAAATGCTGACAAGAATTTCCAAACCGGTTTAATGCCGTTACTGATGCGTTACCAAAACCCGAATACCTTGAGGCGCACAACAGGAGGCCAACATGAATCCGAACCGCAGACAAGTGGTACAAACACTCGCCCTCACTGGCGGCAGCATCGCCTTCGGATCGTGTGCCCCGAGCGTGGTCCGATCTGGCAAACGCGAAAAAATTGCCGACCTCTCGAGTTTGAAAAACGATGGCGCATCGGTTCAATTCAAATATGACAACGCGCAGGCTGTGCTCGTGCGGACTGGCAAATCCCTGCGCACAACAGAATTCTCGAGTGTCACATTGGTTGCCTACAGCATGACCTGCACACACCTGGGTTGCGTGGTCAACGCTCCAGAAGCGAGTGGTCAAACCGTCTGCGGCTGTCACGGCAGTCGGTTCGCCGCCGATGGTTCGGTGATTGATGGTCCGGCCAGCAGGCCGCTCGAGGCAATCAAGCTCGAGGTGGTGGACGGTGCGGTGTTCGCCGTGGGTTGGATCGACACGAAATAAGCTGAATTCTTCTCTTCCTGACCTTACCCCCTCAGATGCCAGAGGGGGTTCAGGTTTTATGGCAAAAAACAAAACGCAGTTTGGCTCGAGCAGTGTTAACCGTTCGCGTTACTCGTGCGTTACCAAGCCGAAGTGAAAATGCACCTTAAGAAACAGGAGCAAAACCTGCTCGCGCACAGGAGGCAACCATGCTGGCACAAGCAAGCGATTACAACGCCGAGCGAATCTCACGCTCCATGCTCAACCCAGCGCGGCTGCTCTCGAGGACGCTCAAAGACATCGTGATCTTCGCCGCAAGGATCAATCTCGTGCTCGGTGCGCTGGTGTTTTTTGCGCCCGAATTGGGACTCGCGCTCTGGCCTGAAACGATGCCGGACGTGCTCGCCCGGTTTGCTGGTGCAATCATCACCGCAAGCGGTACAGGATTGCTCAGCGCCGTCAAGCACGGAACGTGGGACGGAATTCGCGCCTTTTTTGTGGTCGGCTTCGCCTACGGTGCGATGACGCTCGCAGCACTTTTGTATCACCTGATGATGAACGTGCACCCGATCTTCTGGTTGTATGCCGCCGTTGATGCCGCGTACCTCGTGCCCATCGCCTGGATTTACCTTGACCAAGAACACGCCTGACCTGGGTCAACCTCGAGCAAGGAGAACTTATGGAACAATTTTACGCCTCGGTGACAACGTGCTGTTTTCTCCTGATGGGCCTGTGGTGGAGCGTGATGCAATTTCGCCATATCGAATGGTCGCAAGATGTTCACGCCAGACGCATGTCTTATGACGTGTACCTCTCGTTCCTGCTGCCCGGAATCATGAGCATGGCCGCGCAAATCGGAGGCGATCTCGCACTGCTCTGGCGCATGGTTTTCGCCGTCGTCGGCGTGATGGGCTTGATGACCGCACTCTGGTCGATTCCTCGAGTGATGACACATTACCCAAACCTGAATTTCCTGAAATACGGACGGTGGTTGATGGTGCTCTTGTACGTTGCCCTGATCTTCGTGGCCGTCGCACCGAACCTGGCACTCCTGATCAAACCGCTCAAACCCATTCAACTCGAGGGCATGTTGGTCTCACTGATTTTGTTCGTCGGGGTCAACATCGCTTGGGAATTCATGAGTCAACCCAAGGACGAATACGCACAACCTGCACCTCGATCCGAGGGCGTGCCAGACATGCCAATCACGGGTTGAGACCGCTCGAGCAAAGGAGCCCTGAATGACCAGCGTCATTGCCAGTAACCCAGAACACGCCTCGAGCGAACCGTTGCTTCCTGAAGTTCGGCGCATGGCCTGGCCGATTTTGGCGCTCACCGTTGCGAACGGCATTTTCTTGTACGGTCTGCCGCAACTCGCAGCGACGTGGTACGCATGGCCGATCAAACCGGCGATCAATGCCGCGTTCATGGGCACGGGATATTTGATCGGCGTGGTCGGAATCATCCCAACATTGTTCGTGGTGCGATCCTGGCGTTCACTGCTGGTGCCACTCAATGCCTTTTTTGTGTTGGCTGCGATGCACGTGATTGTGACTTTGATGCACGCCGAAAAATTCCGTTGGGATTACCCGTTGACCTGGGCGTGGATGTTCGTGTACACAGTCATTCCAATCGGTGTGGTCAGAGCACACATGCGGCAAGCTCGAGTCACCTCAACAAGTCTTGCTCGAAAAAAACTTCACATTTCGAGTCCAGCGTTTTTGTGCTTGGGCGTGATCGTCATGATCCTCGCCATCGGTTTGTTCACCGTGCCACAAGCACTCGCCGCTGTCTGGCCGTGGCCGATCACACCGCTGTTGGCCCGCGTTTTCTCGAGTTGGTACACGTTCATGGCGCTTCTCCTGATCCTCTGTGCCACAAGCACGCGACAGGCTTCGGAATTGTTGATGACAGGAATCATGCTGATTGTCTGGAGTGTGCTGTTGCTGCTCTTGCCTGTTTTGCATCCGCTCGAGATTCGTGCCAGAACACCATTCGCGCTTTGGGTGGGATTGCATTTTGTACTGTTCGCCGTGAGCGCTTGGACCACCATGCAGGCATACCGTACCACCAAGCTCGAGCAGCAAATCTGGTGAGGTTCGCCTGAAAAGGTCGATCATGAACTGCCAAAACGTTCATTGAGACCTGTGTGCTTGAAGTGATGGTCACAGCATCACCGCGCAACAGCCTCAACCTCGCGCTTTGATTTCGTTTCGCCCCTCGAGCCAGTGCGTCCAGTCTTCCGGCAGTGACTCACCAACCTCGCCGAAACGTTTGCGGGCGTTTGAGTAGAGTGACTTCGCCCCAGGACCATCCTGAGCGGCTTGTGCGGCACGTAAGCCCAACTCGAGCACGGCATGGATACATTCAACCTCGAGCAAAATCCTGGCAAGGCGCAACGCTTCAATCGGATCAGGTTCGATCAACTCCTTGACCGTTTTGCGCAACGCCTGCGTGACCGTGCTGCGAACGCTTCCGGCCCACGAATCCTCGAGATCGCTGAGGAATGGTCCACGCCAGAGTTGTGTGCTCGCACCGTTCAGAAAATCCTCGACATCCGTTTGAATCTGACCGAGCGTGTAGCCGTTGCCAGTGCGAACGATCACGTCCGCACCGATGCTCGAGCGCAATCGATACACAAGCTGCCGCAAAGCGCTCCTGGCGCTCTCCCCGTCCAAATCCGGGTAAAGCGTGTCCAACAACTCGAGGTCATGGAGTTCATCGCGTTTGTTCAATCGCGCCTCGAGCAGCATTGCCAGCAACTCTTTGCCCTTCTTGCTGCGCCCCGAGATCACCTTGCCGTTGATCGCCATTGGTCCCAGCACCTCGAGCCGAATGCTGCTCGGTGTAATCTTGGTTGGTGTTTCGGCCAGTTGCGGGAAGTAACGCAGCGCCACCTTGACTGCATTGCCCATGCCGCGCTCTTGAAAATAACCGAGGCGTTTTCTGGCACTGTTCACGTTGTCGGTAACGCGATCCAAGTCCAAGCACATGCGTTGATGCGATGGTCCAACATGCAAGACCACCCTGCTCAAGGCGGCCTCTTGTAGTGATGCGATTGCTTCCGGGATGCGCTCGAGCCGTTCAAAACTCAGGCCGCGCAACCAGGCGATCATCCCGAGGTGGTGCGGATTCTTGATGCTGTACGTGTACTCGGCCAGTTCGTCGATCAGGCGCAACGCCTCTTCCGGTTGTCCGTACAGTGCCTCGGCCCAAGCTGAAACGATCAAGGCTCCGCCCAAGTATGCGGCGTTGCGTCCGGCAGAATCCATCAAGCGCAGTGATGCCTGCGCGTGTCGCAAAGCCAATGCGCCACCGTGCGGCACAGCCCATTCCAAGTACAACCTGGCCGCGAAACGCTCGAGCATCGAGAGCGGAATCGCATTCCCGTTGCGTTCGAGTGTTGGACGAATCTCGAACATGATTTCTTCGGCGCGTTGGTACTCGCCAGTCTCGAGCAGGAACAACGCCAAGTAATTTTGCTGCTCGGCGTACTGGCTGCCCATGCCCATCGCCACCGAGAATTCCAAGGCTTTCACTTCATCCTCGAGCGCCGCCTTTGGTTGGTCCAAACCGTTGTGCGCCAACGCCCGCAACGAATAACCCTCAGCACGCAATGCCCCCATTCGTGCGCTGGAGTCATGCAAGGATTCGATGGTCTCGAGAAAGGCGTTCAGGCGTTGTTCGGACTCGATCAGGTTGCCCTCGAAGTGCGGGATGAAACAACGCACGAACAGCAATTCCATCAACTCGAGGTTGGTCAGGTCCGTGTGGGCCATCGCCTCGGTCAGCACCTCGTATGCCTCGTCAGCACGGCGCAGCAGGGCGAAGGCTCGAGCCACCGCGACCACCGGAAAGTTCGGGCAATCACCTGATTCGAGTCTCTGAGCATCCTGCCAGAGTTCAATCATGCCGACGTAATCGCGGTTGTAATGCCGGACTTCAAACTTGGTGAGCAACCACCGGTTGTGATCCTCGTTTGAAATCAACAACGGTTTGGCATCGGCCAGCAATCGCTCGGCCTCGACTGGTCTGCGCAAATCGGCGAGCAGTTCGGCACAAACGCAATTCAACTCGAGGTTGAACGGGTCCAACCTTCGCGCATTCTGTGCCAAGTCGAAGGCCGCGACTGGATTGACTTTGCGCATCAAACGCACCGACTCGAGCCGCAACCGGGTGCGTTCTGTGCCAATCGCATGTTCGGCCAATAGCGCCGTGATCTGTGCTTGAATTGTGATGTCGTGATTCGCTTGCAACAGTGCACGCTTGAGCAAGTCAAGCTCCTTGTCTTTTGGTAAGGCCGCCGCCTCGAGCGAAGACAGGGCCGCCACCGGATCGTGTTCCTGCAAGTTCTCAAGTGTGCGTTGCGCCAACACTTGCCGCTCGGAAGATAACAATTCCTCGAGCACCGCCTCGCGGTACAACGGATGCGCGAAACGACCGGCCCGCAAAATGCCATGACCCTCGAGTTCAAGTTTGGCGGTCCCCAATTCGCTTGGGTTCAAACCGGCGACTTTTGCCCAAAGCGTTTCATCGACCTCGAGCGGCAACATTGCTTTGGCCTGCAAACCTGCACGCGCCTCCGGGATCACCATGACGTTGCGCAAATGCTGCGAGATCACCGCTTCAACACTGGTCGGCATTTCCTGATCGTTCGGGGCTCGCCAACGCCAGCGCGTGCCGTCGCTCCAAAGTGCGCCAATCCGGGACAGATGCCGGAAATACTCGAGCGTAAACATTGGATTGCCTTGCGTGGAAACTTCAATCCAGGTGATCGCCTCCGCAGGCAATTTCGCTCCAGCCTCAAGCTCGAGCAGGCGTGTCATTGCTTCCAAGTCCAGCGGCTCGAGCGTGAGGGTCTCGAACGGTGCTGGCAGTGCCATGCGGCTGGTCACGATCAGGGCCACGCCTCGGGTTCGCGTGACCTGCTGCGCCAGTTGTAACCAACCATCGCGCTGTTCCGGGTTCGCCTCGTGCAAATCTTCGACGTGCAAAACGAACGGCCCGAGCGCCGCCAGCAATGCCCCAAGCGTTTCCGCAAAAACATTCGCCGCCACGCTCGAGCGTGCCAATTGCTCGAGGGCGCGTTCGAGCCAGATTGGAATGTGTGATGGTGCCGGCAAGACCCGCAGGATGCTCGAGTTAGAACTGGTCGCATGAACGCTCGCCGAACGGCACGGCAAGCCTCGCAGCAATTGTTGCGTGCTGTAACTCTTGCCGATACCGGGTTCGCCGCATACGCCCAATGCCGCCCCATTGCGTTTTGAGGCGACCGCGTGCAGGCGTTGTTCAAGTAGAGCGATCATTGTTCCCCGGTCACACTTTTTTTGATGCTCGAGCTTGTATTCGATCACGAACCGTTATCGAGACGTTACCTGGGTTTGCGTAAAGTATCCACAAGTCCATTCAAGACCCATGTCGGTCAGAAAACAAAAGAAAGGATCGTTTGATGACGCAAGCCTCATACCGAATCTGCCCACGCTGCTCGAGGGCCGTGCCAGCGCAAGCCAAAGAAGCATTTTGCATCAACGATGGGACCAAGCTGCTCGAGAAATGCCCATCCTGTCAGGCGAAGATCACCTCGCCTCATGCGCGGTATTGCCAAGCGTGCGGGTTTCATTACCCGGACGTGCTCGAGCGAGAACTGGAGCAAAAGTAGAAAGTGAGAGCCTTTCATGCCGAAATCTTGTGGAGCAAGTTTCGGCTGTAGAGACTGTAGGTGCTCGAGAGATTTGAGGTCATGATCTCGGGATTTCGTGTTGCGTCTTGCGTGTGTCGAGCTCGAACTCGAGTTTTGTAACCCACCATCAACTGACCTCGAGCCTTGAATCAAGCCCGAGGTCAGGGTTTTTTGGTCATGTCATGGGCAAATGTCGAAATCGTTCGGGATGGCTTGCTCTTGGGTGTCGGCATCAATCGAGAGCAGGAAATTGATCAAGTCTTTTTTCTGCCCCTCGCGGTTGCCGGTGGTCAGGAAAACCGGGTTTGCCGCCTGCAAGTGCTGTTCCCAGCGCGGATCATCGAACAAATCCTCGAGCGTTTTCGCCTGCCCGTGATGCAGGTAAGGTGCGCCCAACGCAAGGCCGTACAGCGATGGCACATTGAATCCGCCACGCCCTTGGGCTCGAGTGTTGTCCGGTTTTTTCTCGAGCGCATCGGTGGCGCTGGCATTTCCGGGAATGCCAAATGTGCCGACGTTGCGCAGCACGCAAGTCACTTGCTTCGGACCAATCGGCGCGGCTTCTGCCGGTCCGGTCGTGGTGTCGGTGATTGCTGGTTGCGGTTGAATCCAGGTGCCACCAAAATTCCAAGTCGGTGCGAATGGTGGGATCGGAACTTTCAAAACCGCTTTCGCCAACTCTGCGTTCTTCGCGCTCGAGGGCTCAAATGACAACTTTGAAACCGTCCAACCTTGACCGCCGTGGCAGGAAACGCAACCACCGTTGTTGCTCGAACCGCTCGAGAGGCCGAACAGTTTTTCGCCGCGAGCGACGCTGGCCTTGTCCACGAATTGCAAGGCTTTGGGTGGACGAATGGTTTTGACGAACAACTCGATCTCATCCCAATCTTTGGTGCAACTTGGCTTCGTTTCGTTCTGCGATTCGCGCACCGGCTTGTCCAAGTTTCCCGCAAGTCCGACCTGTTGTTCCTCGAGCAGATCGCCGCAACCGCTGGTCGTGACCGCGCCCAATCCGCCGGAGGTGTCGCGGGTGTTGCGTTCAAAATCGTGCATCTCGTCAAAGATGCCGGACCAGTTGAAAATGCGTTGCTTTTGCTTGCCAGGACCGTGACTGAAGCTGCCGCTCATGTCGGTGGTTTGCCGTGGTCCCGTGCCGAAAATCCAGGTGATGTTGTCGGACAATCCGTCCGGGTGGCACGAACCGCAGGAACTCCAAGCTTCTTTTGACCAACGTCCGCGTCCGGTGAAGTAGAAACGCCTGCCCTTGTTGATGTCCAAGTCCTTACCGGTTGGTGCAGCAGTCGAAGCGATGTTGTCATCGAGTTTCTGTTGCGACAAATCCAGCACCGCCATCGACCTCGAGACCCAACAGTTCACGAAGGCTCGAGCCGAATTGTGTGCCGCGACAATGCCTGTTGGGTTCTGACAGGCGGGTTTTCCGGCACGCACACCGACATCAATCGTGGTGTTGAATTGCGAACCAATCGTCACGCCGTTCGCGCCAAAAGTCACACGTTGTACAGCGTCCGCACCTTTCGAGACCGTGTACGCCACGTTGGAAGTACCAATGAACGAAATGTCCACCATGTCTGCCAGAAAGTTTTTCGGCTTGGCTGTACTTTCGGCAATCTTCTTGGCGAGGTTGACTGTGCCGCTCGGGCCCGTGTCTTCCTGACGTAACTCGAGATCACCGACGTAGACCACCGGGAAGACATTGCCATTGAACTTCGATGGTCCTTTCGGCGATGCACTGACCGATGTTGCGTAAATCTTGCCGCCCTGAATTGCCACCGATCCAAGTTGATTCGGACTCGTTTTGACCGTGCCCGCGCTCGTTCCTTCCGGCACAAAACCAGAATCGAGCGGCGCGAATTTGATCCCCGGAGTCGCCTCGAGCGTTGAGAGTTTGTACACGCGCACCAGCCCTGTGCGACTGTCGTCACTCGCCTCCGGGCCGGGTCCGGGCGTGCCATAAAATTCTGGTACGATCACGAATTCATCGTCATCATCGTTGTTGCCATTGTTCGTGACCGCGACCGCTTTGGGATTGTTCGGCGCGTCGATGCTGCCGATGATCTTCATGGTGTTCGTATCGATCACGCTGATGCGACCCTCGGCGAATTCGGCAACGAAAAGTTTCGCACCGCTCGGTGAGAGTGCCAAACCGGTCGGTTCCGAACCGACCGCAACCTTGCCCGCCAGCCTCGGGGAATTGCCATTGATGCCTGTGACTTTGACCACTGTCGCATCGGCCCGGTTCGTCACAAATGCCGTCACGTTGTCCGGGTCGATCACCACGCTCGAGGGTTCGGTTCCAGTTTTGATCGTGGCACGTTTGATCCCCGGGTTGGTGGCGAAGATCGAAATCGAATCGTCTTCCGGGTTGACCATCACCGCGTATTTGTCATCGCTGGTCAGGGCAATCGTGCTCGATTTGCTGGCCCGAGGCAGCACCGCCGAACCTTGCGCCGATGCGCCCAAACCCAATTTCCCCGCGCCATTGACCGCAGCAATCACGGTCATGCCGAGCAGTGAAAGCGTAAGAACTCGAGTGGCCGAAAAAGTTGAACTCATGGTTCTCCTTTCAAAAAACAGAGGAAAGAGAAAAGTCACGGAAGAGAAAAGAGAAGGCTCAAGTTTTTACTTTCCTCTTTCCTCTTTCCTGTTTGACGTTTCCTCTCGTCTTTACTTGATCTCGCCGCACGCGATGAAGCTGCCGATGCCGTTCGCATCATCTGGGCCGCGTTGGTGGTACGCAACGTATGCGCCAGCGAGTTTTGCGTTGTCCACTTCGGTCGTGCTGCTGCCGTTGCCGTTCGCGTCCGCCGTGATGACGTTCAAACCAACCGCCACTGGTCCGACCGCGCTGCACGTGCCGACATGCAAATGTCCGGCGTGCTTGCTGTTCGGCTCGAGGCCGCGCAAGCTGACCGTGACTTTGGATTTGGGACTGTCGGCACTGATCGTGGCCGTGCCCGACACTTGCGATGTCGTGCCGCTCGAGAGGCTGCCGATGGGGGAGACCGCCACGGTTTTGCTGGCCCCACCTGCCGCCGGAGCGCAAGCCATGAACAATCCTGTCAGAATTCCGATCATCAATACGCCAATTTGTTTCATACATCCTCCTTGAGATTGCGAGCGAATCCAAAACTCAGAATCTTTGTCTTTCACGGTTTGAATTGCTCGAGGCCGCCCCCTTTCTCGAACGCTTTTTGCAACTCCTCGAGCTTTTGGGTCGGTACGGATTTGGCATCGCCTGGAAAGGTCTTGGCAAAAATTTCGAGCGCATCGTTGTACCCATCGCCATCGGAATCGCGCAGTTCGCTTAAAACCTCGAGCAAGGTTTTGGCGAAATCTCCGCCAAGTTTGGCCTGCACCCGTTGCCCGAAGGCGTTCCACGGATCGCCACCTTCCGGGTTGACATGACAAAGCACACAGCCCACGACCATCGTGCCGTCAGCTTTGTCCGGCTCGAGCTTGAGTTGCTTGACAGCTTGCATCCGGTACGAGGGGAACGCCAGCGTCGGCGCACCGCCGAGCAGGAGCAAGCAAGCGGCCATCCAGAAAAGCCTCGGATTCATGTAGACCTCCATGATTTGTGGTGTTCAGTGTGTGCATGTTGTGAGGTGAGGGCAAGGGTCTCCAACTCAGGACGGTTTTGTTGAATAAGGTTTTGTGCCTGCCAGAGAATCAAATCGAACAATTCATGTACCCGTACCAAACCCGAACGAATGCTCGAGTCCCGGAATTTTCCTCAGTCCGCCGCGTTCAGAACCTCATTGCTCGAGTTCCACAATAGGTTCCGGTATCGTTCGAGCCACTGCCATTGCCCCGCGTAATACATGGCGATCTGCGTGCGGTTCTCGAGCCCCAATTTCTCACCGATGTCCACCAGCCGGTTGCGCACGGTGCGGTCTGAAAGCTTCAAGCGCTTGGCGATGTGTTTGTTGGAGAGTCCGCTCGGCAGGTATCGCAGCAGCACGCGCTCGCTCGGAATCAGGCTCGAGGTGAAATGCGCGGGTTGGCGGTAGCGTTGACCCGTGACGGCCCGTTCGAGTGCCCAGTTGAGCGTGGCTTGCGGTTGCGGTCCACTCAGCAGCACGCAGGGCTCAAGTTGCCACACATCATCCAAGTATTCCGGGCAGGGGTTGAAGCTCTGAACCACGCATCGTTGCCGCTCGAGGACTGGTATCTGCTCGAGCAGGCCCATCACCGAGGTTTGGGCATCGGTCAGCAGGCGCGGTGCTGGTTGATTGGGCAGGCTCGAGAAGGGGATCAGGGCCGGTTGTTGTGCAGGTCTGAAGTTCATGGCTGCATTGTCTCGAGGTCTTGGTAACGCGCCAGTAACGCGGAAGGGCGCAACCGAAAGTTGCGCCCTTCTGAGTCATGACTTGCCTGGCGAGGTGCTTGGACCTATTGTTTTCGTGCCAATTCACATGTTGTGCCCAAACAGAAGGCGCTGGATCAGGGTGCGCCGAAGTTCACCGGACACTTGTCTTGCCCGCTTGGGATTGCCTCTTCAGATGTTGCTGCATCAATCGAGGTCAGGAAGTTCACCAGGTCATCGAGTTTCTGACCGCCCAACGGTGCTCCGCCATTGAACACCGCATTGCCTGAAAGCAGATGCCCGGACCACTTCGGATCGCTGAACAATTCGGCGAGCGTTTTGGCCTGCCCGTGGTGCAGGTACGGTGCGCCCACCGCCAACCCATACAAGCCCGGCACGTTGTACCCGGAAACCGAGCCCTGACCGATGCCCGAATTGCCCTGCTTTTGCTCGAGCGTGGCGGTCAGTCCGGCATTGCCCGGAACGCCGAAGGAGTTCACAACCCGAAGTACACAGGCCATCTGTGCTGGAACGACACCCGGCGCAGCAATACCGGGCACACCTTGTTCGGGTTGGATCATCTTGGTGTGTCCCGCCGAAACGAAATCGAGTGCCGCCAAAGCCGCGTTGGTGGCCGAGGCTGGTGTGTAGAACCGCCTCGAGACCGTCCAGCCCGCGCCGCCGTGGCAGTTCTGGCATTTGCCTTCAACGAACGCCGCTCGTCCCCTCGAGACGCTGGCGGAATCCGTGAAGCGTTTGGCTTTGGGTGGACGAATGGTTTTCACCCACTCGTCGATTTCGTCAAAGTCTTTGACGCAATTACCGGCAGTTGTGTCCTGGACTTCCTTAACGGGAATACCCAAATTCACTTTCAGACCGTTCGGATCGGTTGGATCAGCGGGGTTCAGGCCAATCGCAGTTTCACCGCTCAGGTCGCCGCCACAAGGAGCACCGGTCGTGACGGCACCCTTACCGCCAGCGACCGCTCGGGTGTTGCGTTCAAAATCGTGAACCTCATCGAAGATCGCGCTCCAGTTGAGGATGCGTTGCTTCTGTGCGCCCAAACCGTGGCTGAACGTCGAATCCATCGAGGTCGATTGGCGCGGTCCGCTCGGGAAGCGCCAAGTGATGTTGTCCGAAAGCCCGTCCGGATGGCACGAGGAACAGGAATTCCAGGATTCGTTCGACCAACGGGTGCGACCCGTAAAGTAAAAACGCCGTCCCTTGTTGATGGTTGCCTCGAGCCCAACCGGGGCTGTTGAGGCGTCCAAGACCGCCGTGACCTTTTGCTGATCCAATTCGATCACCGCTGTGTTCCTTGAAACCCAGCAGTTCACAAACATTTTGACGGTTACACCCACGTCGTGCGGTGTGACCACACCGATTGGGTTCTGACACTTTTTTGCCAGGGACAACAGGTCAATCTGTTGCACACCCGCACCACCCAAGGTCACGCTCGAGTCGGACGTGAATAGCGCACGTTGCACCTCGTCCGCGCCACGTCCGAGGAAGTACCCGATGTTGCCAACAAATGCCACATCGATCATGTCGGCCATGAAGTTCTTTGGTGTGACCGTGACTTGCGATTTGATGGCATCCGCCAAACTGACCGT
>JANOWZ010000739.1:0-2310 GCA_031418155.1 Deinococcales bacterium | reverse complement strand
GGCGTGGATGGCTTCAGCCTGCGCGAACTGGCCCGCCGTGCCAACGTCAGCCCAGCCGCGCCGTACCATCACTTCAAAGACAAAGCTGCGCTGATTCGTGCCCTCGCCAAAGAAAGCCAAGAACGCCTCGGGGTTGCATCACAAGCGGCACTCGAGGGCATCACGCACCCGGCGTTGCGCCTGTCCGCGCTCGGTGTCGCCTACGTCTTGTATGCCTTCGAGCATCCCAGCGAATTTCGCATCATGTTCCGCCGCGAACTGCACAGTCCTTTCCCAATAGGGCCACTCGAGATGGATCAAAACTCGACGCCCGATCCGGCCTTTGTGCTGCTGCGTCAAACCCTGATCGAATGCCGCGATGTCAACTGCATACCCATCAAAGACGGCGAGCACGAACTGTACCTCGCCACGATCAACACTTGGTCGTTGGTGCATGGCCTGGCGACACTGATCATTGACGGTACACTCTCGCAAACAATCACGACTCGAGAACAGGTGATCGAACTGACGCGGCAAGTCACCGGCGGCAGTATGCCACTGGCTTGAATCTACTCGGCTTGAATCCGTTAACATCGCATCAGTGAACCTACGAAATGCCGTCGTGATCGTCACTGGAGCCTCGAGCGGCATCGGTGCGGCAACCGCACTCGAACTTGCAAGAGCCGGGGCAAGATTGGCCTTGCTCGCCCGCACGGAATCCAAACTCGAGGCGCTGGCAGCACAGGCTCGGACATTCGGTGCAGAGGCATTCGTTTATCCGGTTGACCTCAGCGATCAACAGGCCGTTTCGAGCGTTCACGCACAGATCTGCCAGGACCTCGGCACACCAGATGTGATCGTTCATGCCGCCGGATTGGGCCGCTGGTTATGGCTCGAAGAAACTGCCCCAGCCGAGGTGATCGAGATGCTGTCCTCACCGTTCATGGGTGCGTTGTGGCTCACACAAACCTGCTTGCCAGGAATGCTCGAGAGTGATTCGGGTCGCATCGTTTTTGTTGGTTCGCCGGTTGCCTGGATGCCGTGGCCAGGTGCAAATGTCTATGCCATTTCACGTTGGGCCTTGCGCGGATTGTTCGAGGCTTTGCGCGTCGATCTGGCCCGAACCAACGTCGGCGTGACCATGATTGTGCCCGGTCAAGTTCGCAGCCCTTACTTCGAGCACAATCCCGGCGTGACCGAACGATTTCCCAGCCTCGGCAAGATCGTGCGTGTGCTCGAGGTTGAAGAGGTTGCCTGCGCCATCCGTTGCGCCCTTGAGCATGATTTGACCTTCGTTGCGTTGCCGCGGCTGATCGGGCTGCTGTTGCAAGTCAGCACAGTTGCACCGTGGTTCACGCATCGCCTTGCGGTTTGGAGCGGTGTTAAGCATCCGAAGGCAAAGAGATAATCTCCTAGTCAACACTTTTCCCTTTCACCCGCTCTTACCGCTCGAGCGCGACGTTCAATTCGTCACGCAAACCTCGAGCCGAATCCTGTGCGGCCTTCGCGTAATCCGCCCCGAGCGAAGCGTATTGCAACGCACGGCTGGCCGATGCAACCGCCCCGAGACCATCGCGGTCGAACGCCGCGGCGAGGTCTTTTGCCTTTGCGCCCTGCGCCCCGAGTCCCGGCAGCAGCAACAAGACGTTCGGCATGGCCTTGCGAAAATGCTCGAGTTCGCTGGCGTGTGTGGCCCCAACCACCGCGCCGACCGCGCCGTACCCATCTCGAGCCTCGTGCGCCAAATTCGCGGCGATCAAATCCGAAATTCTGCCCTCTTTCGTACTGAGATTCTGAATGTCTGCCGATCCCGGATTTGAGGTTTTCACCAGCACAAAAATTGCGCCCGAATTTTCCCGAGCGGCTTTCAAAAAAGGCTCGAGCGTTTCAAAGCCCAAAAACGGATTGACGGTCAACGCATCGCCCGCACTTGAACCGGTCAGCCACGCGCTCGCGTATGCCTCGGCGGTGCTTGGAAAATCGCCACGTTTCGCATCCAAAATGACTGGCACGCCAAGCAATCGTGCATTCGCACAAATGCGCAACATCGCCTCGAGTCCCGGAATACCCAGCGCCTCATAATACGCGATGTTCGGTTTAACCACCGCCACGAACGGCGCACACGCCTCGAGCACTTCCAAACAGTGCGTCTCGACGGCCAACGCTGTGGCCTGCAAATCGAAACCGTTTTTGCGAGGATCGGTGCTCGGGTGCATCTCGACTCGAGGGTCCAATCCCAAACACAATCGCGTGTTTTGCTCGAGCATTCTGGCGTGCAAGGTTTCGGCAAACGTGGGTGATGTCATCTCGAGCACTGTACCAAGCCGGTGA
>JANOWZ010000738.1:0-5865 GCA_031418155.1 Deinococcales bacterium | reverse complement strand
GGCCGGTGGATTCGCGCTGATGGCGGGCTTGGAGCCTCGAGCGCACGCCTGGGCCTTGTGGCCCGCCGTGCTCTGCGTACTGGTCTGGGCGTTCGTGGCACTGTGGACCAACATTCCACTGATGCTCCTGCTGGTCGTTGGTTTCGGCGCATTCTTCTGGTTGCGCTCCCGACCGGAATGAATCTCCAGTCTCGCACTGTTTTCGCCCACGATTTCACGCCCACACAGGAGTCGCATGATTGATTTCAGTCCCAGCCCAGAACTCGAGACGCTACGCGCCCGCACCAGAAGCTTTGTGGATGCCGTGGTCATCCCGCGTGAACCCGAAGTGTACGCCAACCCAGAATCCCTCGAGCGCGTTCGCACCGAATTGCAGGTGCAGGCCAAAGATGCCGGGTTGTTCTTGCCACACATGCCCAAAGCCCGAGGCGGGCTCGGGTTGTCATGGACGGACCTCGCGGTGATCCTGGAAGAATCGGGCCGGTCCTTGCTTGGAGCGCAAGCCTTGAACGCCAGCGCCCCGGATGAGGGCAACATGCACCTGCTCGAGCACGTGGCGAACGAGACGCAAAAGCAACGTTTTCTCGAGCCGTTGTGTCGCGGTGAAACCCGCTCTTGTTTCGCCATGACCGAACCCGCACCGGGGGCCGGTTCCGACCCGACCATGCTGCAAGCCAGCGCCGAAAAAACCGCAAACGGCTGGGCGATCAACGCGCACAAATGGTATACGACCGGCGCGGACGGTGCGGCCTTCACGCTCATTCTGGCCCGAGCCCCAGAAGGTCCAACAATCTTTATCGTGCCAGCCGGTCATCCAGGTTTGAGCATCAAACGCAGGATCGGCACGCTCGATCACCTCGCCCCCGGCGGTCACTGCGAACTCGAGTTCGTCAACTGCGAGGTCGGCCCGGACCTGGTGCTCGGTGAGCCCGGAAAAGGTTTTGAGTACGCGGCGTTGCGGCTCGATCCGGCACGCCTGACGCACTGTATGCGCTGGCTGGGCATTGCGGTGCGCAGCGTTGAAATTGCCAGCGGGTACGCCAACCACCGCTCGAGTTTCGGGGCGAGGTTATCCGAGCATCAGGCGGTGCAATGGATGATCGCCGATTCGCACATCGAAATTCACGCCGCACGGCTGATGATCTTGCAGGCCGCCTGGAAACTTGACCAGGGTCAGAAAGTCCGGCACGAGGCGAGCATGGCCAAAGTCTTCACCTCGGAAATTGCCGACCGAATCGTGGACCGTGCCGTGCAAATCTGCGGTGGCCTCGGCATCAGCGAGGACATTCCGCTGTCCACGTTTTACAAAGAAATCCGTCCGTTCAGGATTTACGATGGCCCCAACGAGGTGCACCGCTCGAGCATCGCGCGGCGGGTGCTCAAGGGCGGCAAATCCGCGTGAGTCCGAGTGAGGTTACCAACACATTTGCGGCTGTCCTCGAGCCTCATTTTGGCACCCTCAAGGTGGTACAAGCGATCCAGATTCCGGGCGGGGCCAGCAAAGAAGCTTGGGCCGTGGACCTCGAAACACAACACGGTTTGCTCGAGGTGCTGCTGCGTCGCGCCGGTGGTGGCACGATCAACTCGGAAACCTTGACGCTCGAGCAAGAATTCAAGGTGCTCGAACGTGCATTCAAAGCGGGTGTGACCGCACCGGAACCGCTGGCGTACCTGCCAGATTGTTTGGGCCGTGAAGCCTTCGTGATGCGCCGATTGCACGGCGAAAGCGTCGGGCGGCGCGTGGTGGGCCGACCAGAGTTCGCGGAGGCCCGAACCAAACTTCCCATGCGAATGGCCGAAGAACTCGCACGCATTCACACGGTGTCACTCGAGGGGCTGGAATTTCTTCCCGGTACACCGGAGGGCGACACCGTTCCCGGTTGGATCGAACGCCTGCGCCACGAACTGGATGCCACCAACGAACCTCACCCGGTGATCGAACTCGCGCTGCGTTGGCTCGAGCATCATGCGCCAACGCCAAACCCGATCACCTTGCAACACGGGGATTTTCGCATCGGCAACCTGATGGTCTCGGGGACCGATTTGATCGGCGTGCTCGACTGGGAATTCGCGCACCTTGGCGATCCCGCCGAAGACTTGGGTTGGGGCTTGATTCGCGCTTGGCGTTTTGGACAGGACCATTTGCGGCTCGGCGGCATTGGACCGGTCGATGCTTTTCTTGAGCACTACAACGCACTCAGCGGGCGTTCGATCACGCTCGAGCATTTGTTTTTTTGGGAGGTCATGAGCAACGTCAAATGGGCCGTGGGAGCGCTCACACAGGCCAGACGGCACCTGCACAACCTCGAGCGCAACGTTGAACTGGCGACACTCGGACGCATGGCGTGCGAGATGGAATACGAACTCTTGCACCTCTTAAAAGGCCGCGTCTGATGTCAAAATCTCGGACTGCGCAACGTTCCGGTTCATTCATCACACTGTTGCTTGAGCGACCATTTGGAAGTCCAAGTTTTGACTGGGAGAAACGCTGATGCAAGACCGTCCAAGCCTGAGCGAATTGACCCTGGCGGTGCGCGAATTTCTCGAGACGGAAATTGCACCAGTCCTGTCCGATCCCAGGTTGAAATTTCGCACGCTGGTCGCCATGAATGCGCTCGGCATGATCGCCAGGGAATCCGAACTCGAGGAACCACTGGTGCGCGAGGAGTGCTCAAGCCTGATCGGACTGCTCAGTGATCTCATCGATGTGCCCAAGGAGTTCTGGGCTGTACAGATGGTGGTGTTCGAGGCCAACCTCAGGCTCGCAGGGCGGATTCGCCTGGGCGAAATTCCAAGGGGCACGTTCGATCACCTCGAGCGGGTCACGAGGGCGAAACTCGAGGTTTCCAATCCGGCGTACCTGAAAAAATTTGTTGATGTCTGAACGCGCCTGACCATCCAAACTGAAGAGATTCCTCGGTTGAACGATGCTTTCTCGAGCATCACTGTTCAGGCTCGCCGCGTTTACTTGATCGCATTCAGACTTCAGAACCAATCGTCCTGCATCGTCACGGTGGTGGTGTCGAGGCTCGAGAGTAGTGCGCCCCAGGTGGCAACTTTCGGCAGTTCAAAACGGTAGAAATACTGGCAGGTGGCAAGTGTGCCCTGAACGAACGCTTCCGATCTCGAGCCGGTTTTTGCCGCAATCGCTTGATCCAGCCACAACCAAGCGATGACGGTATGACCGAGCATCTCGAGGTAATGCCAACTGTTGGCGAGCATGGTCTCAGTGTTGTCAGCGGCCAGCAATGCCCGCGTGGTGTTCTCGCAAACCTCGAGCGCACGTTCGAGCGATTCAGCGTGCGACTCGAGGCCATGACTGCGGGCGCGTGCAGAAGTCTCGAGCATTCTGGCCGCGAGAATCTTCAAGCCTTGTCCGTCCATTTGCGCGACTTTGCGGCCCAGCAGATCCAAGCTTTGAATCCCGTTCGTACCCTCGTGAATCGGGTTGATGCGGTTGTCGCGGTAAAGCATTTCCGCGTCGTACTCCCGCGTGTACCCGTACCCGCCGAGCACCTGAACCGCGTTATAATTCGCCTCGAGCCCATAATGGCTGCTCCAAGCTTTGACGATGGGGGTCAGCAATTCCAACAGTGCATGCGTTTCGGCTCGAGCGTTCTGGTCTGGCAGTGTGCGTTCATCATCGACCAGTTTGGAGGCGTACAGGCACAGCGCGAGCGACCCTTGCGCGATGGCTCTCTGCGCCAGCAACATGCGTTTGACATCGCTGTGTTCGATGATTCGCACCGGTTCATGGCTCGAGCCCGCCCTCAGGCTGCGACCTTGACGGCGCTCGCGGGCGTAATTCAGGCTGTACTCAAATCCGGCCTGGGCAAGGCTCGCCGCTCCCAGGCCGACGCTGATCCGGGCCTCATTCATCATCTGGAACATGTACGCCAAGCCCTTGTGCGGTTCGCCAACCAACTCGCCACGGCAATCGCCCGCCTCACCGAAAGACAGGAGCGCGTTGGTGGTGCCTCGAGCGCCGAGCTTGTGATTCAATCCCGCGAGCGCCACATCGTTCATCTCGAGACCGCTGGCGGTGATTCTCTTTTTGGGCACGATAAACAAACTGATGCCCTTCACACCCGGAGGTGCGTCCGGCAGTTTCGCCAGGACCATGTGCACAATATTCTCGCTCAGTTCGTGATCGCCGCCGGAGATCCACATTTTGCTGCCGGTGATGCGAAACGACCCATCATCCATCGGCGTGGCCCGCGTCAGAATCTCGGCGAGGCTCGAGCCTGCGTGCGGTTCGGAGAGCGCCATCGTACCAAACCAGCGACCCTCGAGCATCGGTGCGAGGTAAAGCGCCTGCTGTTCTGGCGTGCCGAATGACCGAATCAGGTTGCCCGCACCGACCGTCAAAAACATATACGAGGTTGTCGCCGGATTGCTGGCCGAAAAAACAGCGTGCGTTGCGGTGTAAATCACTTCCGGCAATTGCAGGCCGCCATGCGATTCCGGAGCGTTCGCGGCGAAAAATCCAGCCTCGGCCATGATCTCAAGGGCGTGCTTGATCTCGGGAATCGTCACGACGCGCCCATCAACCACGTGCGGTTCCTCGAGATCCGATTTGCGATGATGCGGCACGAGTTCTTTTGTGGCGATCTCTTGCGCCACCTCAAACATCGCGTCGAAGGTTTCACGTGAGTGCATGGCGTAATGTGAACGCGAGGTCAACGCTTGGACCTGCAACACGTCATAGAGCAAAAACTCGAGGGTGGTTTTGTTGAGGCTCATGCCCGAATTCTAACCGGTCTGATGGCCTGATTCCGAACCGACACGGTTTTGGAATCCATGACAAAATACGGGCATGAAAAACCGCTCGAGGTTCGGTCTGATCTGGTTCTGCATCGGCCTAAGCAGTTGGAGTCTGGCGCACCAACCCTGGTTCAATCCGGGCTCACCGACCCGAGCGCAGGCGTACCCGATTCAACAACCGAATGTTTCCAAGGTCATCACGGCTGAGGCCAAAGGGGGCCGCGACTGGTACTCGCTCGAGGTCAAGGCGGGCTTCAAGCTGGATGTCGCCTTGTTCGTCGGAGCACCGTGCGCCAAAGAATTCAAGCCGCGCCTGTATGTGGTTGGCCCCGGACTCGAGGGTGCTGCACCGTTCGAGCTTCCCGTTGGAACCGGTGCATTACAACTCGAGAACGCTTGGGGCGATTACAGCGGTCATGGCGTGATCGCTCGTCGGACCCCAACACTGCTGCGCACGTTGGCGGCGGGCCGCTACGACCTGGTTGTCGATCACGGCACATCTCGAGGCTGGTACTTCATTTCCTTGGGTGGAGATGAGGCTTTTGGTGGCAGCGTTGATGGTCGCGCCGCACTCTCGAGGTTCAACCGTTGCGGCTGAGTGTCGAACCCGTGAACGAGTCCACACGTGATGCCGTCCTCACACTCGAGGTTCTTCCTGAACAACATAGGTTCATTCGTCAGCCATCAATGATGTTGTTCATTGCCAGCATCGACCCGTGTCGGACTGCAATGGCCGTACTCGAGTCAAGTCGGGTGGTCGGATTTTTCGTGCTCTGTCGGGGCGAACAGATCGCTCACTTTGCTTCTGGTCCAAACACAATCGGGGTTTTCAACTTTATGATCGATGCTCGAGAGCAGGGCAAAGGGTATGGCACAGAAACCTTGGCGGTACTGAATGAGTATCTTCTCGAAAACCATCCCGAATTCACTGAGCTCAACTTAACGGTGGACACCGCGAACCCTCGAGCGTACCGCGCCTACCTGCGGGCCGGGTTCGAGGATGCTGGCAAGTTGTATCACGGCGGAAAAGCTGGGCCTCAACACGTGCTGAGTTTGCCGCTCAGACGCGCATGAATTCCGGCAGGTGATCGCGTTCGGCCA
>JANOWZ010000737.1:0-1960 GCA_031418155.1 Deinococcales bacterium | reverse complement strand
CTCGGCAATGTCAATCGAGAGGATCTCAAAGGCGGTTCCAGCATCAAGGCCCTTGTTCAAGGTCGTCTTGGAAATGATGTCTGGTTGCTCGAGCACCTGCTTGTGGTCAATCGCAGCACCAATCGCGGCAACGATGCCCTCACCGACGCGGGCGATGATCGTTTCTTCACCCGCACCGCCGACCAACCGGTCAATCTTGACGCGCACCGTGATGCGTGCCGTGGCGAGCAACTGAATGCCATCCTGCGCCATGCCCGTGACCATCGGTGTTTGAATCACCTTCGGGTTGACCGAGACGCGCACAGCCTCGAGCACATCGCGTCCCGCGAGGTCAATCGCGGTGGCCTGCTCGAAGGTCAAGGGAATTCCGGCTTTGTCGGCGGCGATCAGGGCATCAACCACCTTGTCGATGTTACCGCCAGCCAGAAAGTGCGCCTCGAGGTTGTTCTGAATCACGTTCAGGCCCGCCTTGCGGGCTTTGATCAGCGGGAAAATAATCCGTGATGGTGTGACCCGGCGCAATTGCATTCCGACCAGACTGACCAATGGGACGCTGACACCGGAGGCGAGGGCCGAAACCCACAATCCCAGAAACCGCCAAATGTACACCACGAGCATGACGATGAAGAGGGCCACAACGATGATCAGGATTTGGGATAGCGACATGTTTTCCTTTCTCGAGCTTCAAAAGAGGACTTTACTTCAGAACTAAACGCGGGTCTTGACGACGATTCTACGACCTTCCACCCGAACCACCTCGAGAAGTGAGCCTCGAGTAATGAATTCACCGTCAGCGACAACATCAACCCGTTCACCTTCAAGATCGGCGGTTCCGGCTGGACGCAAATCTGAGAGTGCCGTGCCATACCGACCCATCAGGCTCGAGTTTGTGGTGGTTCCTGCACCGACGCTGGCGAGGTTGCCCTCGAGACTGGTCTGCAAGAACATTCGCTTTAAAACAGGTGATTGAGGCAGCAGCCAGAGCATCAATCCCAAGCCGATGCCCGCGAAGATTGCGCCGACCCCGGCGACCGTTGGGAATTCATTGCCGAATTGCAGGTAAATGCTCGCCAGGATGCTCGCCGCACCGAGAAGCCCGACGACGGTTGAACCGGGAAACAACACGAGCTCCGCCGCCAACAACGCCAAGCCAGCCACCAGCAAGA
The DNA here is from genome assembly GCA_031418155.1 of Deinococcales bacterium. GTDB lineage: Bacteria > Deinococcota > Deinococci > Deinococcales > JAAFIG01 > JANOWZ01. Next base: position 794 of record JANOWZ010000737.1, on the reverse strand, counting down.
GCATGGCGACACTCGAGCCGTTGCCGGAAAGCCACGATCCGGCGAAGTACGCGAGCAGCGAAATACCGCCGATGATCCCTGGGGCAGCCACGCCCGGATGAAGCAACTCGACGGCAAGGCCGATCACACCGACCGCCAAAAGGATGCCCGCGACGATCGGTTGCGACAGGAATTCGCCAACTTGTTCAGCCGTGCTCTGCTCGAGCCGTTCGAGTTTGACATTGCCGAAACCCGCCGCTTTGACACCATCCTCGAGTGTTCGTGCCTCAAGGTTTGCAATTTTGTTTTTGACGGCATCGCTCGAGGTTAGGGTCAGGATTTCGCCCTTGGCCTTCAAACCCGGAATGACTTTGTTCGGGTTGACCATGCCTTCGGCAGCGTCTTTATTGCGCCCCCTCGTTTCGGCCACACTTTTGAATTTGGTGCGCAGGGCGCTGTTGATTTTCTCGCCGTAGTCGCCTTGCAAGGCCTCGCCAGCCCCGGAGATCGGCAGGGCCGCACCGATTTCGCTTCCGGGCAACATCACAACCTGTTCGGCACTCATGGCGATCAAGGCTCCGGCACTGAAAGCATTCTTGACGATGGCAACTGTGGGCACGCTCGAGCCGAGAATCAGATCGCTCATCTCAATCGCGCTGTCCACGCGACCTCCCGGTGTGTCAATCTCGAGCACCGCGACTGGGGCGTTCTTGCTCTCCGCCTGCTCGAGCCGTGTTTTCAGGAAGGCCGCAACGGTTGGGCCAATCTCGCCTTTGATTTCGATGATGACACCCTTCGAGTTTTTGGGTGCTTGA
>JANOWZ010000736.1:0-10337 GCA_031418155.1 Deinococcales bacterium | reverse complement strand
GCGGTATGAGCACAGCATTTTTTGAGAAGTTTGGCCTAAGCAGTTTCAACAAACTCTTCGAGCGAGCAGATGGTCGTTTGGTCATCACCGCCAGTCACGGTGCTGCTGGCATGAACTTGGTACAACTCACCAAAGATGGTTTTGCTGATTCGACGGCTGTTGGTGGCGGTACTACCATATTGGCTCGTGATGGAGTTGTTTTACGGTGGTCAGCATTGGCAAACGACCAATACTTGTATGCGTTCTTTGGGGGCAGTGAATCCCCTGAATATCAAACCAAGCCTTCGGGTCAGCTTATCCGATTGAAATTCTAATTCAGGAATACAAAGAGGGGCCGCACAAAACGGCCCCTGCGTCATTTTGGAAACGATCAGTATTTAGGTGTTGCTCGAGCCCAACCCTGACGGAAAATACCAGCACCGCCTCGACTCCATTTGCCGTTGTCAGCAACGATGTACAGGTTTGTTGCGATTGTTTTCATGTCACTAAGGAAAGCTCCACTGGCATTTCCCCTCACGTCGTAAGGAATGTTGTCATTTGCAGGTAGAGCCATTTCCGCCTCTACAACGCTCTGACCGGCGGCGTTGAGGTTTCCTTCAACGGCAATGTTGAAGCAATTGCAGTATGAGTCATCAGCGATATAAGCACCGTAGTTGACAAGGGCTTCAGCAATCTTGTTACCAGCTTTCGTGGTCAGACCAGTCGGAACAGACTTCAGTGCAAGCAGTGCGCCTACTTTGAGGGCGGGCAGGATGCCTTCGTTCACGTTATAGGCATGTTTGATTTCGTCGGCACTGAATGTTCGTGTTCCTCCACTTGGGGTTTTGCCCAGGTCAGCAAACGCATACCCATCAACCGTATCAGCAGGCCATTGCCAACTGTTGCTGAAGTTGTTCTTGTCGCGGTAAAGGAGTCTGTGCGCAAAGACAGTGACCTTCAATGCGTGTCTGATCGGATCAGGACCATACAATTCGCCTGCCCGGATCGCGCCACCTGCGGCGGTCAATCGGGTTCCGCCTTGAGCACCATAAATACCTTCGCCCTCGAGATCGTTTTCAAACCCAGAGTTGGCGGCTGGCGCACGGTAAATCTCTTGCGCATAGATTTTGTCGGCAGCAATATCAGTACGGCAGGCGGCGTTAAGCTGGTAAACCTTTTTATCGATCAGGTTCAGGAATGCAGTCGCGTTGTTCTTGTTGTCATCAGGAATCTTTGTATCTGCGGGAATCGTGTATGTTCCCACATCTCGAGGCAGGATTTCGTTACCGTTGTTATCCAATGCGTATTTCCCATTGACTTTCTTGCCGCAACGGTACGCACCATCCAAGTCGTAAGAACCTGCTGTGAGTGTGACTGTTGCATTCTTCGTGACGGTATCCCCTGCCACCCTGTAGATGTAATTGCGTTCAAAGATGACGGTGTTGAATTCACTCAATTTAATGGTTTCTGGAGCCAGTGGAGATTTGTTTGGATCTATACCGGTAAATTCCGGTTTGACCCAATTTGCATTGAGTGAGGTAACTGGGGTGTTCCAGATGCTTTGAAGTGAGAAAGGTTGCTTGAAGATATCTACAATGTCTGGACTGCCAACTTTTGTGTAAATCTTGAGATTTTCCGCCCAAAGACTGGCTGCCGTGCCTGCTGGAGATGCAGCACCCTGGACTCCGATATCAAATCCGAAAGTGATCGGGGTATTAATTCCACTTGTTGAACTGGTTGTCGGTCCAGAAAAAGGCGTAAATTGAGATTCTCCGTCAATCCAAAGTCGTGCAAACCCATCGCTTGTATCCGTAAATTTGAACTCAAACCTAAAGTGTCGTAGCTTATTGTCAGCTAGATTGCTGAATGACTTTTTAAGTGTAAGTCTTGGCCTTATTCCAGGACCGTATATCACTAAATCTATTGTTCCGTTGGAGTTAACTTCCGTTTGTATTCCGTGAGCACTCATATCTCCAACTGCAAATCCGAAAAAGGTCTTAGTTCCATCCTGTGCAAAATTATAGCTTGCACTGGAAACAGCCATGTCGAATTCGACAGCATAATCAGTTCCTCGAACAAATGAATTCTTGGTGTACTCGATATCTGCTACTGTCGCCACATTTGCATATGGTCCTTGCCGTGGATCTTGCCGTGTTCGATCACTCGCCTTTACCTCAAGTTTAAAAGCTTTATGGTCAGAGTTATTAACAGGATCTGTTTCATATGGTGGAACGCCCTGTGAAGCCATATCGCTGAAAACACTGTCGTCCCGATAACTTCCATCCAACCAAGGTGCTACGGATTGTGTCGTAATCTGCCCATTTGAACCATTGATTCCAGTCCCAGGACGCACGGTAGCAACCAAATCGGTTGGACCTGCGCCGCTCGAGAGACGCCCAAAATACGTTGCTGCTGATGTCAACCCATTTGTTGCGGTGCTCGAGGCCAAGGATGGAGTCCTGGCGTAAACCTTTTCACCACTGGCAATATCGCCGAGCAAAAATTGGATTGGGAAAGTGTCGTTTGGTTTATCAAAAACCAGGGTGTACTTCTTTGGGTCTGCCGTCAATGCAATGCTGGTTGTGGCATACAGCGCGTAATCGCCGCCGCCTTTTTGGGCGGCAAGTTGCACCGTACCAGAACCGTAAAGCTCAACGCTGACGGCGTACTTTCCTGCTGCAACGACCGTGCTTCTTTGGTTGATGTATCCACCACCCGCAGTGTTGGACAAACGGGACCATGTGGCATCTCCATCAACTACGACAATACCGCCACCCTTGACCCACGAAGAACCCGCCATTGATTCGATGTTCACGAGTTGGTTTGGGTTCGGGGGTGTCACACTGGCTACACCCTTGGTCACGAGCACATTGCGAGCCTCGAGATTGTTGCCACTGGTGATGTTGGTCATGCCAACTTGAAGCGCCAAACCATCGGCAGGTTTCACGGTCGTAATCGTGATGGTCGTTGCCGTTCCAGTCAAGGTGATGGTCTTGTTGGTGTATTGCGCGTAATCGCCGCCGCCTTTTTGCAAGAATAGCTGGATCGTGCCTGCACCTTTGACCTCGAGCGTGGCTGTATACGTGTCGCCCGCGCTCGAGTTGGGAACGGATCGGCTTGTCCAACCGGTGTTGGTGTCGGTGATGCCAACCTTGGTGAAGCCGTTCAGGTCGGTCAGGGTAACGTTGGCTTTCTTGCCCCAGGCGCTCAGGCTGGTTTCCTGAAGAAGGTTGGTGATGGCGAGTGCGCCGAAACGACCGTTATTGGGTGCTGCTTGAGACCCAGTAGACAAGCCCTGTGGTACTTGGTTGGGTGTTGGCTGCGTGGTTCCGCAGGCCGCAAGAAATCCGATGGTCAGGGCGGTGATGGCTAAGATTTGCGTATGCTTCACATGGGCTCCGTCTCTCGAGGTTGGATGCGTTGAAAGATGCCCCAAACTCGAAATAAAAATGAGAATTACCAAAGCAGTATGTGAAGAAAACTGTCAGGAATTTCTTACAATTGATCGATCCAGCAGATTTGAAATTGCTTTTCCTGACAATGAAATGATGATCGACTACGATAGCGATGCCTTTAGGATGGGCTTCAGCCTCAGTCGTAACCTCGAGTACAAACAGATTGGGTGAAAGGAGGGGCAGCGCCCCTCCTCAGGTCGGTATGTCAAATGACCTGGATAGATTCAGACACATTCGAGCCTTGGTTAAAGGTCTGCGCAAGGTTTCGTAAACCCTCGCTTTAGGTTGAACTCACGCCACTCGAGGCCCAATTCGGGTATTGTGGACTCATGAGAAAAGCCCAGAACGTCGTGAAATTCGGATTGAAACTTGGAGCCTTCGCCGCACTTGCCGCCGCACTCTCGAGTTGCTTGATTGTTGTGGACAATGGTGGTGGAACACCCACGGTCTCAAATGTTCAGGCGCAAGCGACATACTGCGCTCCAGGCAATTCAGCCACAGATGTAACAAATCTCGATTTCAAATTCGAGTACACCGGTAACGTCGATATTGATCGTGTTGAAGCCGCTTGGCTTGTCATCCCCTTCGACAAAGGTACGGATGGAGATAAGACATTTGATGCAAGTGTTACGAACCCCTTAACCCCACCAGCAAACTTTAAAGTTCGTAGCACCATTGTGGGCGGCAACTTAATCAAGTTTATTTCCGGTCAAACCTTCAAGGGAACGCTGAGACTCACGATGGGTGACGGGATTGACGCAAATGTTCCTGCTGATCTTGAAGGTATTCAAGCGCAAGCAATCACCGTGAACAACCCGGCGCGTTTGTGGGTTCGGGGCATCACCAAGGCTGGCGCAAACACCGAATGGGCCAAAGCCAACAACATCACAACACCAGCGACTCGCGCCAGCGGGCCTTGCGACGGTAACATCTAAAATCCAGCTTGATCTTCCACAAACGCCCGCTCCTCGAGTCGGGCGTTTTTCTTTTCCATCCGGTTCTGACCCATCACGGTACGATGCACCTCATGGATGCCATCGCAGAACACGACTCCAAATACTCCAAAGCGCACATGCTCGAGATCATCTTTCCGGGCAACACGAACAGCCTCGGCACGGCGTTCGGTGGGCACATGCTTTCCCTGATGGACAAAGCGGCGGCGTTCGCGGCGGGCCGGTACAGCCTGACGGCGGTCGTGACCGCCTCGATTGACCGGGTGGATTTTCGCGTGCCAATCCGTGTGGGCGATGTCGTCGAACTGGTCGGTACGGTCGTCGGTGTCGGTCACACGTCCATGAGCGTGCGGGTCGATGTCTTCAAAGAGGACCGGGCAACCCGAGCACAAACGTTGGCGACGCAAGGCTTTTTCGTGATGGTCTCGATTGGCACGGATGGTAAACCCGCGACCGTTAACCGGCCCGAACCTCGAGTTGAACAGGCCGAATCTCGAGGTCCGGCATGAGCCGCACGCCTGAGACCGGTGAGCCGGAACGCAAGGGTGAGCACGCGATCACAACTGGACCGTTGAGAATCTGGTTGGTTCGGCACGGCCTGACCGGTTGGAACCTTGAGGGACGCTGGCAAGGTTGGTCGGACACGCCCTTGCATGACGATGGTCGCGCCCAGGCCCGAGGCTTGCGGGCGCGGTTCGCGGGCAAAAGCTTCGACGCGGTGATCTCGAGCGATTTGTCACGGGCCAGCGAAACCGCGCAGATCGCCGGGTTTGAACCCAGCCTCGAGCCGCGATTGCGCGAGGTGAACTTCGGGGATTTCGAGGGCGGCCTGAACAGCGACAACATCAAACTGCCCGCGTTTCAGCATTGGATCGAAGATCCATTGCACCGCCGCACCCCAAACGGCGAAAGTTACGCCGACCTGCAAACCCGTGTCATGGGCTGGCTCGAGACGCTGCCCGATTCCGGCGATGTCCTGACCTTCTCGCACGGTGGCACGATTCAAGTTTTAATCACGGGACTGTTGAAGGTTCCGCCACTGGCCGCATCACGCATCTGGACCTTGCGCGTCTTGCACTCGAGCATCAGTGTCCTCGAACGCTGGGAAACCCCAACCGGACGTGTTTGGACGCTCGAGCGGTTGAATGACACCGCGCACCTCGAGCGTTAGAATCCTTCAATGCCTGTGAACCAAACCCTGACGGCCCTGCCTGGAGTTCGGGTGGGTCATTGGACGAACCCGGTGGCCCGCACGGGTTGCACCGTGATCCTGATGCCCCCCGGTGGTGCGGTCGCCTCTGGCGAGGTGCGAGGTGGTGCGCCAGGCACCCGTGAGACGGCGCTGCTCGAGCCGAGCAAAAGCGTGGAAAAAATCCATGCGATTGTCTTCAGTGGCGGCAGTGCCTTCGGTTTGGCGACCGCGACCGGTGTGATGGGATTTCTCGAGGCTGCCGGTGAGGGCGTGAAAACCCCGCACGCCTGCATTCCGATTGTGCCAACTGCCGTGATTTACGACCTGGGTGCGGGCGATGCGGATTTCCGGCCCGGATTGGATGCGGGTTTGGCCGCGACGAAGGCCGCCGCGAGCGATGCCGTTCCTGGAGGTTTGATCGGCGCGGGCACGGGCGCAATGACTGGCAAGTATTTGGGGTTTGAGGGTGCGCAACCCGGTGGTCTCGGCAGTGCACGGCTCGAGGTTGGTGGCGTGATGTTGTGCGCGTTGGTGGTGGCCAACCCGCACGGTGACGTGATCGACACGAACGGCACGGTGATCTCGGGTGCCCGCAAGTTGGACGGTTCGAGGCCAGATTTTACGGAAATTCTCGAGGCGATGGCGGGACAACCGTTGACGTTTTTGAACGCAAACACGACATTGGTGGCGCTCGGCACGAATGCGAAACTCTCCAAGCTCGACTGCTTCAAGCTGGCTCAGGCCGCACAGATTGGCATTGCCAGGGCATCACGCCCTTCGCACACGCCGTTCGATGGTGACACGGCGTTCGCGTTCTCAGTCGGTGATGACTCGAGCCCCAGCGTGCCATTGCCCGCCCTGATTGCGGCAGGTCAAGCGGTCGTAGCGATGGCGATGCGTGACGCTGTGATGCACAAACAAATTTGAGGCTCAAAGCGCTGTTCTGGCTTTTGACGTTCCCTTCGCCTTTTGCCATTCGCCCACAAACTCACGTCCAAAGTTTGATCCAATCCACCTCGAGTTTGAACGGTCCGGGTTGTCTGGAAATGATGAACCCGATGGTGCGAATCTTGGCCGGTTCAAATTTTGGCGCGAACCAAACGCGCTGGCCTCGAAAAATTGCGGTCAGGGCGTTCCACGGGACGCGCAGTTCATCCCAGCGTTCTCGGGCTTCAAACGCCCATTCGAACGAGGTGCCATCCATGTTCTCATCGGTGCGAAGGCGGAGCGAATACTTTTTGCCATCGCCGCGAACCCGCATGACGAGACCAGAAAAATCCTCGAGAGAACCCGAAAAGTACGATTCGATCAGCCCGGATCGCACCGAACAAAACCCGCCGTTCTGCTCGAGAGACAGGTTCCCGGTGAAGGCGGCCTGCGAAAGTTCTTGACGAAATTCGCTTCTGGAGACACCACCCATGACGACATCATCGACGGCGTGCCAACCTCGAGCGTGAAACGGGTTGCTGAACTCAAACAGGAATTGCTCGGTGCTGATGCCCATGCGTGTAGCGTACACGGCCCAGGGTGAGTTCTGAATGGGTGAGATTCAGCGTTTGAGCATCAGGCCGATGGTTGCGACCACCAGTACCAAGTAGGTCGAATTGATTTTCGGCTCGGATGGACGTGCTGACCTGACTCGAGCTGACCTGAGGCTGTGCCGCGTGACATCATGGATGTGTGAACCTTCTCGCGCTCGCCATCGCTGGGGCCTTCGGCACGCTGGCCCGCTACAGCTTGGGCTTGCTGATCGCCGGTTGGTTGCGCGGTTTCGGCTCGAGCTTTCCGCTTGGAACACTGGTCATCAATGTTCTTGGATCGTTCGTGCTCAGTTACGTGACCACCCTGGCGCTGAACGGTCGGCTCAGCCCGGACGTGCGACTGGCGATAGGCACGGGATTTTGTGGCGCATTCACGACGTTTTCGACTTTTGAACTCGAGGCGCACGGGTTGATTTCACGCGGTGCGAATCTCGAGGCGGGATTGTACGTGATGGGGAATCTGGTTTTGGGATTTGCTGCGGTGCTGGTTGGGCGTTGGTTGGCGGGCGGGTGAAATGGAGCAGTCACCCAGGGCATTCCAGGGTGACTGCATGCGATTGTTGGGATTAACCGCCAATTGGTCCGATCACTGATCCATTTCCTGCCATTGCAACAGCGGTCATGCCGAGAGTCAGTAGCGCCAGTACGATGCGTACCAGGGTAGTCTTGTATTGCTTCATTCGCTCACCTCCTCGCACCTTTGATTGCGTGGCGAGGATAGGAAACGAATTCAGAGGAACGGTTCACTCAAATTCAGGTGTTGTTAGGCGAATACTGAATGCCGTAAAGGAAGTCGTGCAAAACAGTAAAAATAAAATCAACCCGATCCTGAATGCCATGCTCGAGAGCCGCTCGGCGGACGGTGTGGCCCTGTTTGAACATATGACCGAATCCACACTTGAAGATCAATGTTGGGCGGGGCAATGTTTAGTTATTGTTGGTCGGGCACAAGAAGGCCTACTGCTTTTGTCTCAGGCAGCCGCACAAGGTTTCGATGATGCCTCACCATTTGTGGCAGGCGCATACAACGTACTCGGTGATACTCAATCGATGCGATCAACCTTGGATACCATTGACTCGGCACGGCTCAGCCCTTTTGCTAAAGCCTGTTTCACCCGAGACCGTGGATTGCTCGAGTACACCGAAGACCGCATGCCTGAGGCATTACTTGCTTTCGAGCAAGCTTGGGCGCTGGCCAATGCCGATCCTGTGGGGCGTCGGGCCATCCGTTGGTTTGATGCGCCACTTGGTCTGTTGCATGCCGAACTCGGGCGAGACCAGCGTGCACTCATCTACTTGGATCGTGCTATCAAGGGCAATGCGACCGCTCGACTGCTTGGTTTACATGCCCTCAGTTTGACGTATCTTGGGCGGCTCGAGGATGCTGAAGCAAGTTTGAAATTGGCACGACAGGATCATCTTTCACCAGCGTTGCCGCCCGCGACGTTCGAGTGGATTTCGGGTGTGCTTGCCGGAGTCCGTGGTTTGCACAACGATGCGGTGCAGCATTTGCTCGAGGCCGTCGCGTTGGCTCGAGCGCAAGGCGATCAGCAAACCGAGTTCTTCGCCTGCTTGAACCTTGCAACGCTCGCCACGGTGGATGAATCGTTTTCGCTGGCGCGTGGGTACATCGCTCGGGCTCGAGGTTTGGCACAAACCCTCAGTATGCACGCGCATTTGGCGTTGCGGCACGGGTCGTTGTTGGTGCGGGCCGGAGAGGTTGCGGCGGGACTCGAGTCGTTGTGGTTGGCGTTGAAAGGGTTGCAATCGCTCGGGGTGGAACGCGAGGTTGGGATTGCGCATTTGCATTTGGCAGAGGCGTTGTTTCGGGATGGTCAGGGACCGGAGGCGTTCACGCAGTTGAGTTTGGCGGTCGATGCGCGTCATGCGCTGGGGCATGGCACGATGCTGGCCGCCGAGTTGCGTGGCCTGCCGTTGGTGTTTGAGCACGTCAGTTTGTGTAAACAGGGCGATTACGTGTTTGTGTTGCTCGAGGATTGGCGGGCGCTGGAACGCAACGGTCCCAGTGAGGTGGTGCTGACCACGTTGGGCGGCTATGATTTGCGCTTCAGAGGCAAACCGATCCGTTTGAATGCCGGTTTGACCCGCACGGTCGAGGTGCTGGCGTTCCTGATGGACAAGGGCCAGGTCAGTTTGGATCAGATTCAACTGAGTGTTTTCGCGGACCATTACCCAGAGCAGGCGAAATCGTACATTCACCTGGTGCGGCAACTGGTCGCCAAAGCGATTCCGGGCCTGAGCGTTCCTTACGAGCAATCCAGCAAGACGTACAAATTGACGGCGCATGGCGTGCGCGTGACCTGGGATGCGCTCGAGGTGCAAAAGGCATTGAAGATCGGTGGCGAGTTGGGTGTGCGCAAAGCCTTGGCGTTGTACACCGGGCCGTTCTTGCCGCGATCAGAGGGCCATTGGGCCGAGGAGTTGCGTTGGGACCTCGAGTGGAGCGTGGTTCGTTCCGGGCTGTTGGCGGTCGAGGAGTTGTTCCGACAGGAACGTTACAAGGTTTGCATCGAACTGGCGGAACGCCTGATCGAGATCAATCCGCTCGAGGCGGGCATCAGTGTGTTGATGGTGCAGGCGGTCAAGGAATTGCATGGGGTGCTGGCGGCCCGAGCGATGCTCGAGCAGGTCACGGCGCGTTTTCGATCCTCGATTGGTGAGGTGCCGGAGGCGATTGAGCAGTTGCGTTCGAGCGCGTGGTTATCGGCCAATTGAACTGGCGTGAGCATTGCAGTTGAGTATCGCCCAGCACGGCCCGAATCGAGCCGAAATTGATATGTTCAAGTATGGCCAACATCAAAACCATTCATGTCGATGCGCTCGATCCGGGCAGCGGTTCAAGTGTGCGTTTCGTGGCACAAAATCCGCGCCATGACCGGATCAACATTCAGGCGCATTTGACACCCCCAAGCGACTCGGGCCCAGCCTCGACCGGGCTCGGACCGATGGAGACCTTGCTGGCGGCGCTCGCCACGTGTACCGCCACGGACGTGCAGGACATCATGCGCAAACGCCGCACGCCGCTGGCCTCGTATCGGCTCGAGGTGGAGGGTGAACGGGCCGAGGGCACGCCCGGACGCTACACGCGGATTGTGGTGCGCCACATCGCCTCCGGTGAGGGCGTGACGGTCGAACAACTCGAGAAGGCCGCACACCTGAGCCACGAGAAATACTGTTCGGTCGCGGCCAGCCTGCG
>JANOWZ010000735.1:0-6535 GCA_031418155.1 Deinococcales bacterium | reverse complement strand
AGGTTTCACCAGCACAAACGAAACCCAACAGTACGATTTGACCACCTTCGTTCCAAACTGGAGCTTGGGCGTGATTGGCTTCGACATCAACGGAGGGAATTTGGCGATCTCCGAGGTTGAAGGCTCAGACATGATCAAAGTAACCCTGAGCGATGCCTCCGGCGGAGCCAGCCAGGACCGTTTGAAATTCAGCGTCGAGGCGGATGCGAACACGCCCAAAGGTTCCTACCCGATGCTGGTGACGTTGACCAACTCGAAATTTGGCGACAGTGGCACCATCAAGATCATGGTCGAAGTGAATTAAAGCTCTCGAAGAACAAGTGATCACAGTTTCAACGCAAGTCGTGAATTTTACGGCTTGCATTTGAATTGGACGCGAATGATCACTCGAATAAGGCACGGTCAAGCAGATTCCACTACGATACGAACATGGCCCACCGCAGACAACTTCTGATGACGGCCGCAGGCATCAAGCGTGCAGATGACTCCGCCATCCAAGCGGGCATTCCACTCGAGGTCTTGATGGAGACCGCCGGTCGCGCCGTCGCCGATGCGGTTCGGCTCGAGCATCCAAAGCCGTGTCGGGCGCTTGTGGTGTGCGGCAAGGGAAACAATGGCGGCGATGGCTTTGTGATCGCCCGCTGGCTGCTGTCTTGGGATTACAACGTGACCGTGATGGCCCTTCCGGGCGCGGGTTTAAATGGCGCTGCCAGAACCATGCGTCAAGCGTTGCTGGCCTGGATGCCCGAGCAAACCATTCTCGAAATCTTGGAGGATTCTCAAGCATTTGAGGAAGTATTCAAACAACAATTTGATTTGGTCGTGGATGCCATTTTCGGATCAGGTTTTCGCGCACCGTTGGGTGCTCTCGAGTCGCGTTTGATCGAGTGTTTGAATCTGGTAAGACAGTCTCGAGGTTGGAAGGTCTGGGCAGTCGATGTGCCTTCGGGGATTCTTGCGGATTCTTGCGAGCAACCTGAATTGGTCTTACAGGCGGATCACACGGTCGCCCTTTCAGGCATGAAAGCCGTGCACTTGTTTGCCCCAGCCAACGAATTCTCGGGACGGATCGAATTGGCGCATGTCGGGATTCCACCGTGGATCATGCTCGGGCATTCAAGTGGCGAACTGGCCGATGCAGCGTCGCTGGTTTTACCGAAGCGGACTCAAAATGCGCACAAGGGAACGGCGGGCCGGGTGATCGTCACGGGCGGATTGTCGCGCTATCCTGGCGCTCCGGCCCTCGCCGCGCACGGTGCGTTTCGCGTTGGAGCGGGACTCGTGACGGTGGTGGCACCGCACGGTGCTGGCACTCGAGCGCCCGTTGAGAGCACCCGCATCGAGATCAAATCTTGGACCCGAAAAGAACTCGAGTTCCTACGCGAAGAACGCTGCGATACGTTGGTTACTGGAATGGGCATGGGTGCTGTTGAGCCAGACTTACTCGAGTTGTTGTGCGAACTTCCATCTCCAATCGTGCTTGATGCCGATGCGTTGCAAACCAGCCTTGAACCATTATTAAAAGCGCGTTGGAAACGTTTTGCACAATCCATTCCCAATGTGATCCTGACACCGCATCCCGGTGAGGCTGCACGGTTGCTCGAGATCGAGACAATATCCATCACCAAGAATCCGCTCGAGGCGGTACGGGCGCTGGCAGAGCGGTATCACGCGGTGGTCGTGCTCAAAGGTGGACCGACCGTGATCGCGCAACCAAGCCTTGATGCTCGAGTTCGCGTTTGGGTCAACACCACCGGTAATCCCGGCATGGCCTCAGGCGGCATGGGCGATGTGCTCGGCGGCGTGATTGGCGGATTGCTGGCGCAGGGATTGGACGCGATGCAGGCGGCCAGAACGGGCATCTACCTGCACGGTCTGGCCGGTGATCTGGCGGCGCTCGAATTCGGGTATGGCCTGAGCGCATCCGATGTGGCCGAAAACATCCCGAAGGCATGGCTCGAGGTCACGAGAAATCGACGTACCAACGGTTCACAAGACCTGGCTGGACTCTGATGAGAGATCATTCTTGTCCGGCCGTCTCGAGTTCAAACCCAGTCGCTCGTGTTGACCTCTTCTCGCCATTGATTTCGGCCCAAGCCACGAACCCGCATCCGGTCTCGGTGGTCGCAGCGGTGCTGACCGGATTGAGTTTAGGCGGGCTGACCCGTGGCGTGATCGCCGTACCGTTGGCGGCGTTGACCAAACTTTTGGTTTTGAACTGTTGGTTGCCGAGCCTTCGGCTCGGCACAAACACGGAGGTAAGACCATGAACGAATCTGCCCCGCCCAATCCCGTAGTGTCCAATCCCGTAGTGTCCAATCCCGTAGTGTGCAATCCCACAATATCGCCGAACCTGAACGCGCTGCGGACATTGCGCAAACCCATTCAAAACGTCAACGCGGTTCACGAGGCGCAGTTCAGCCCGCTCGAGCGTATGGCGCTGTCGATCACCGAACGGGTCGGCACGATGGGTTTCTTTGTGCTGATCGTCGCTTGGACGGTGCTGTGGTTGGGCTGGAACCTGCTCGCCCCGAAAGCCTTGCAGTTCGATCCGCCATCGGCCTTCGTCTTCTGGCTGTTCATCTCGAACATGATTCAGATTTTCTTGATGCCGCTGATCATGGTTGGGCAAAACCTGCAAGGACGGCATTCCGAACTGCGTGCCGAATCGGATTTCGAGGTCAACGTCAAGGCCGAACGCGAGATTGAGGCGGTACTGCACCACCTCGAGTATCAGAATGCGCTGTTGATTGCACTGGTCAAACATCAGGGGTTACAACTTTCGCCCACCGATACCAGGGAGACCGAATGAACCGCGCCCCGGTGTTCGTTGCGTTCACCGTCCTGATCCTCACCGCAGCATGGTGGTTCAATCGTCCCGACGAAAATGTTGCGCCCTTACCATTGGTGCAGTCCGTTCCGGCCTCGAGCACAACTCAAGTCGATACAACCGAGCCGCCTGTTTCGAGTTCATCGCTGGGTCGGGCCGAACCCGGCGCTCGGCAACCGGTCGCACCGGGTTTCAAAACCATCAGGCCATTGCCACAGATCAGGCTCGGGCCGCGCATTGCAGAACTCGCCAAGCTCGAGTACCTGGGAAACGGTCGAATCGAGGTCGCCAATGCGCTGGTGTTGGTGCGCGGTGCTCGCGGCAGGCTCGAGGTGATCTTGCCGCTCGCGCAGACGGTGGCGAAACTCGCACTTGAGGCTCGACCGAGTTTGGACGAGGTGGACCTGAGTGTTTATCGCCGTGAGGATTACGCCGGATTCGGCGGGCCATCACCGTACTTCACGGCCAGCGTGCCCAGGAATCGGCTGCCAGAATTCCTGAAACTCAAACCCGGTAAGGACGATTACGACCGCCTGTGGATCAACCCAAAGACGCCCGAAGCCCCCGAGGTCGAGGCGAACGGTGCGACCGATCCGGGCGTGATCGAGGCCAACCCGATGCTTGAAGGCTCGAGTCTTGATGTTCAGGCACAGCAGGCGTTGCAACTCGAGCAGGCTCAGAATGGTTTCAAACCCGCGCACTTCGCCTACTATCACGGCCCACCAAACTCGAAACGGGTGGCCTTGACGTTTGATGATGCGGTGCATCCGATGTACACGCCGTTGCTGCTCGAGGCGTTGGCTCGAGGCGGGGCGAAGGCGACCTTCTTCGTGGTCGGTCGCAACGTCGAGGCGTACCCGTACTTCGTGCGCGACCTCGACCGGGCCGGTCACGAACTGGCGAACCACACCTTTCATCACGTGCGCCTGAACAGACTCTCAGACGCGGTGGTGCGCGACGAGCTCGACCGAACCAACCGAATCGTCAGTGCCATCACCGGCAAACCCGTGCGTTTCTTCCGACCACCAGGGGGCCGTTACTCGAGCCAGGTCTTGGAGATTGCCCGCAGCCTCGGCATGACGACCGCATTCTGGACGGACGATCCGGGCGATTTCAACAATCCCGGCGAGGTCACGCTCGAGAAACGAACCTTGGGCCGAATTCGGCGCGGCGGCATTATTTTGCTGCACGACAACGCCCAAGAGACCGCACCGATCTTGTTCGAGGTGCTCAAGGATGCTCGAGAAAAAGGCTTCGAGTTGGTGACGCTCGCCGCGCAATCGGGATCGTGACTCGAACCTCATTCGCATTCCATCTGAGAAGCGCATTGTTTGATTTGAGGAAACGACCATGAAACTGCGAATCACTTTAATTGCAAGCATCAGCGTTGCCGTCATATCAGCGATGTTCGCGCACGCCTCGGGCACGGCGCAACCGTACCCGTTCGGTTCGGGCCAGTTCGCGCAATTTGTTAACGATTCCGAACGGATCGCGCCCGCAGCCAACGCGCCGGAGTTTCAAGCCTGGTGGCGCGAACGTTTCAAACAAAACCCGCACCCGGACCTGCCCGGAGCCACCCTCGACGCGGCACTCGAGGCCCGAGGCAAAACGATTCAGGCCGAAATGGACCCGAGCAAACGCGCCCAACTCGAAACGCAAACCGGGGCGCAACTTCACGCGCTGGTCAAAAAATTGATCCCAAAATTCAGTCTCGAGCGCGGCTTTGAATTCACCAACACCGTCACGCAACTCGAGCGTCAGTGTCTGTTGCAAAGCGTGTTGATCGCCGGGATGCTCGAGCGGGCCGGGATCAATGCCGGTGCGGTGATGGTTTGGAAGAATCAACTCGGAGGGGTCAGTAACCTTGGCCACGTGGTGGTCTTGCTCAAACGAGGCGACGGGACGGACATCCTGATCGATGCGAGCGATCCGACACCGTTCATGCGTCACGCCGGACTGTTCGGATTGGTCAACGGAAAATTGCGATTCGTTACCCCGAGGTTCGCGGCTGATGCGACGATCACCGCTTACACGATCATCAAAGATTCACGACCCATCAAACCGCTCGAGTTTCGGACGCTCACGAGTACCTACCTGCGCTCGCAGTTTTTTTACTACCGGGGCGAACGCGCCGTGGGTGGTTTCATGGGCAATCCGAGCACGCCCGCCGGACTTGAAACTTCGGCAAAATTCTTGCGTGAAAGCATCAGGCTCGAGCCGAACAACCCGTTGGCGCAGTACGTGCTTGGACACGTCTACCGTAGGCTCGGCAAGCTTGGCTTGGCCCAAACGCAGTACGCCAAAGGGTACGCGCTGTACCTCGAGCAAGGGTTCGTGCCTCAAGGACCGATGGAGGCCCAGAAAATCTACGGGACGAACGACGGACACAAAACACCGTGACCTCGAGCATCGGCAACTCGGCCACTGGGAACTCGGCCACCGACTCAAGCAGTGCGATCTCGGGTACGGCAATCTCGGGCGCAGCAGGCTCGAGGTCCGCGCAACGTTCGCTGGCGCTCGATGTCTTTCGCGGCATCACCGTCGCACTGATGCTGCTGGTCAACAACGTGGCGCTCGACAATGCCACGCCTGCGCTTCTGTTGCACGCACCCTGGGGCGGCGGCGTGCGCATCGCCGATCTGGTTTTCCCGTGGTTTTTGTTCGCCACCGGCCTGAGCATCCCGTTCGCATTCTCGAGCCTGCAACGCCGCAAACCCGGTTACGCGGCCTGGACATCGAAGGTGCTTCAACGTGCGTTTTGGTTGTTCGCACTCGGATGTCTCGTGACCAGTGTCGTCGCTCGAAATGTGCTGATCTCGCTCGGGGTGCTGCAATTGATCGGACTGGCGTATCTGGTCGCCGCCTTGCTGCAACCATTGCCGGTCAAGTGGCGACTCTCGAGCGCCGCCATGTTGCTTGTCGGCTACTGGGCGGCGTTGCGCTTCCTGCCTATTCCCGGTTTCGGTGCGGGTCTCTTTGAGGAAAACCAGAACCTCGTGCGTCACATCAACCGTCTCTACCTCGAGCCGATTGGTTTGCGTGGCCTGCCATCGGTGATTCCGACCACCGCGCTCGTGCTGCTCGCCGCCTGGGTTGGAGAATTGACGCGAGGCTCAAAACTGGCCCGCATCAAAGCAACCCAATTGTTCGTGATCGGTGCGATTCTATCCGGGTTTGGCCTGCTTTGGGACACGGACCTTGAGATGAACAAAACCATTTGGACACCCTCGTACATCCTGTTCACGGCTGGACTGGGCACCGCCTTGATCGGGGTTCTGACCTGGCTCGAGACGCTGCGATTTCGGATCTGGTCGTTCGCGTTCGTGGTCTTCGGCTCGAACGCACTCCTGGCTTACATCGCACCGATTCTGGTCAAAGTTTGGCTGCTGCAAAGCATCAAAGTACAGTCTGGCATGAGCCTGCAAATCACATGGATCGAGTGGTTGAAACAGACGACGAATCCAGTCATCGGAGGCTGGCTGTACACGCTGGGTTACATTGCGCTGACGTGGTTGGCGTTGCTGGTGCTTTACCGTCGCAAACTGTTCTTACGGGTCTAAAAATTCCGAAGCGACCGGCGACGCGCAATCAGGAATTGGACTCTACCGACCCACCACCCTCGTCTGGCCGTCTCGAGTTGAAAGCCAGTCGCTCATGTCGATGTCTGCAAAGTCAAATTTCAGCGAGATGCTTGGGGCTCGAGAA
>JANOWZ010000734.1:0-4472 GCA_031418155.1 Deinococcales bacterium | reverse complement strand
GAGCTTCATGGCCTTGTGCGAAGACCTGCCCATCATGGAAGCGCACCTCGTTCGGATCGACTTCCAACATGCTCGAGGCGATCAGTGCGAGGCGGGCTTTGATCTGATCGCAGGCATCCTTGATCGCCCCGCCGTTCAAGTCCGCGCCGGTGCTGGCGGCGGTTGCGCTTGTGTTCGGTACTTTGTCGGTTCGAGTTGGGGCCAAACGCACGCTCGAGCGTGGCACACCCAGGGCGGTCGCCGCGACCTGAATCATTTTGGTGTGCAAGCCTTGACCCATCTCCGTGCCGCCATGATTGATCAGCACCGAGCCGTCTTTGTAAACGATCACCAACGCGCCAGCCTGATTGTACGCGGTGAAATTGAAACTGATCCCGAATTTCACCGCTGTGATGGCGAGGCCGCGTTTGACGTGAACATTCGCCCAATTAAACGCCTCAATCTCGAGTGAACGCTGCGCGAAATCACTTTTCTCGAGCACGCCATCCCAAACCCGATTCATGCGTTCCGGGTCACGCACCGGCTGACCGTAGGGTGTGCTTTGTCCGGCCTTGTAAAAATTTCTCGAGCGCAATTCGTGCGCACTCAATCCGAGTTTGGGTGCACATCGGCCCATGATGTCCTCGATCACCAACATGCCTTGCGGCCCGCCGAAGCCTCGGAAGGCCGTCTGTGAGGTTTTGTGCGTCTTGCAGACCCGCCCCAAGGCACTCACATGCGGGATGTAGTAGGCATTGTCCACATGACACAACGCTCGAGCCAGCACAGGTTCGCTCAGGTCCAAACTCCAACCACCATCAGAAAAGAGTTCGGCCTTGAGTGCGTGCAGTGTGCCGTCACTTTTGAAGCCGACCTTCCACCGTGCCAGGAACGGGTGGCGCTTGCCAGTCATCGTCAAGTCCTGCGTGCGGTTCAAACGCACCCGAACCGGTCTGCCCGTCAAACTCGAGCCGAGCGCCGCAATCGCAGCCAGTCCATGCGGTTGCATTTCCTTGCCGCCGAAACCGCCACCCATGCGCAGGCATTGCACCGTGACCTGATGGCTCGAGAGCCCCAGGACATGCGCCACGATCTCTTGCGTTTCGGTCGGGTGTTGCGTGCTCGATTGAATGAAAACCTGACCGGATTCGTCAATGCTGGCGAGGCTGGCGTGCGTCTCGAGGTAAAAGTGTTCCTGGCCGCCCATCTCAAATTCGCCCTCAAACACAACGTCGGATTGCTCAAGGCCCAGGTCGACCTCGCCGCGTTGCAGGTGTTGCGGCGCACCCTGAAACGACTCGAGTTTGATCGCATCGCGCAGGGTCACAATCGCGGGCAGTGTTTCGTATTCGACCTGAATCGCCGCCGCGCCCAAGCGTGCCGCCTCGAGCGTTTCGCCGAGCACCCAGCAGATTGCATGACCCTGGTACATGACCTCGGTTGGGAAAAGTGGCTCGTCATGCTTGACACCCGCATCGTTCAGTCCAGGCACGTCGCTCGCTGTCAAAACCCGTACAACACCCTTCACCTCGAGCGAGGGTGCAATCTCGAGTTTGGTGATTCTGGCGTGCGTTTGCGTGGATTGCAGCGGCCAAGCGTGCAGCAAATTCGTGTACCGATTTCCAAGGTCATCGGTGTACAAGGCATGACCGGTGACGTGCAACTCCGCGCTCTCGTGCGGTTCGGGTTGACCAACCACGGCCTTCGCGGGGCGTTCAGACAAACTCATGCGCTCACCTCGAGTGGCGTGGTCTCGAAGAAAAATTTCAACAAGAGTTGCTCGAGCATCGCTTTGCGGTACGCGGCGCTCGCCCGGTGATCGTCCAATGGCGTGCCGGATCGTGCCAAGATTTTTGCGGCGGGCCGCACATTCGATTCGTTCCAGATTTTGCCGGTCAGGAAAGTTTCCGTCTCGAGCGCCCGGATCGATGTGGCGGCGACACCACCCAAACCGATGCGAATTGATTTGACACGATCACCGGTCAAGTCGAGTGTGATTCCGGCGGCGACGCTCGAGATGTCATCCATGCGGCGTTTGGCAATCTTGTAAAACTTGGCGGTCGGCGCGAGAGGCAATGGAATGCGGATGGCGCGAATCAACTCGTCCGGGTTGCGCACGGTTTTGCGATACCCCGTAAAGAATTCAGCCAGAGGAATGGTTCGTTCGCCGCTCGAGTTCGCCAAGACCACGCTTGCCTCGAGTGCCAACAAAATCGGTGGACTGTCGCCAATTGGGGAAGCCGTACCGATGTTGCCCCCCAGTGTCGCGCTGTTGCGAATCAATCTTGAGGCAAACAACGGAATCCAATCGTGAATCAACGGAATCCGACCCTCGAGTTGCCGCTCGAGTTCGCTCAAAGAGAGGCCCGCACCGATTTCGACATGATCGTTGCGCCAGTGAATTTCGCGCAATTCTGACAGGTGATCTATCGCAATCGTGAACGCTGACCTCGAGTGACGCAGGTTGACCTCGACACCCCAATCCGTGCCGCCCGCCAGCAATTTCGCGTTCTGATGTTCGCGCAGCACCTCGAGCGTTTGAGCCAAAGTTTCGGTGCGAACAAAGTTTCCATCTCGAGCCTCAAGCTTGACCGCCGTCGATTTCGGTGCTGCTTGATCGCGCCGCAGCGCAAACGAATCACTCGAGTCTGGTTGCCCAAGCGAGAAGGCCGCATCACGGATCGGGCGATAACCGGTGCAGCGGCACAAATTCCCGGACAACGCCTCGATCTCGAAGTGCTCGCGGCCCGAATCTGTTCGATCCGGTCGGTAATACTCGTCCGCCATGCTGACCACGAAGCCGGGGGTGCAATACCCGCACTGCGAACCGCCCGCCGCCGCCATCGCCGATTGCACCGGATGCAGATTTCCGGGAGTTCCCAAACCTTCGGCGGTCACGACCTCCGAGCCATGCAAACCGGCCATCAAGACCAAACAAGCATTGACCGAAGTCAGGCGGGTTCGATCCCCTCGAGTTTGATCGGGTTTGGCAATCAGCACCGCGCACGCGCCGCATTCGCCTTCGGCGCAACCTTCTTTGCAACCGGTCAGGCCGTGGTCACGCAACCAATTGAGCAAGGTGGTGTGCGCATCAATTTGCGCGGTTGTGTGTTGGCCATTGATGGTCAGTTCGATGCTTGCCATTGGGCTCCCTGGAGCAAGGGCGAGGCAAGCCTCACCCCTACGGTGTCATGAACCTCGGTAGGTGCTGTACGACCACGGTGAAACGAGCAAAGGTACGTGATAGTGCGCGTTGGTGTCGGCAATTCCGAAACGAATCGGCACGGTCTCGAGAAACCGTTCGCCGGTCAGACCGAAATACTCGCCGACAAAAAACACAATTTCGTACCGTCCAACCTGGAGTGATCCTCGGGCGATCAGTGGTTCATCGGTTCGTCCGTCCGAGTTTGTGATCGTGCTTTTGACGAGCGTGCGAACATCACCCTCGAGCCCATTTGATTCGAGCCGGTACAACTCGAGCCGAACACTCGCGGCGGGCCTGCCGTTCGCGGTGTCCAAAACGTGCGTGGTCAAACCGCCAAGATTATTTAAGGTCGCGCTCATTCTGCCCGCTCCACCCAACCTTCGATCAAGCCATACGGTTCGGCATCGGCATGAAAAATCGTGTTGTCGTTTTCCATCCCGAAACGCTCGAGGTTGTAGCGAATGTGGTGCTTGTTTGGGAATGAAAAGTGAATCTTCTCGATTTCCGGGAAGCGCTCGAGCACCGCTTTGCCCATCTCGTACAGCGTGCCCTGCATGCTCGGGCTGTAATGGTCGGTGAAGGTGGTCAGGATTTGCTGCCAGACTCCGGCCCAGACTTGATCGTAGTCAACATCGACTCGGTTGTAATGCCAGTGTGCCGTGACCACCGTGGCGAGAATCCGGTCGTTCGTGTCCGGCAGGGTCGTGTACTGCTCGCGCAGGAAGCCTTCCCAACCGGAATTCGTGGTCTTCAAAATAAACAACTCATCAATCCCCGACGTGACCGTGAAGCTCGAGCCGTCACCCTCAATGGTGGTTGTGTGCTTGCCGACATCACGGGTGAACGAATGGTCATGCTCGAGGTGTTTTCCCGCTGAGTTGGCAACTTGAATCCGATCCCAACGGTGCTCGGTCATCTTGACGCGAACGCTCGAGATTTTCGGGCCAGCCTGCACGAAATGCCGAATCAAATGCTTGCCAAATTCTTCGATGCTGCCAGTTAAACCATCTTTGGCGAGCGCGTAAACCGTGTTGCGCACCGTGTCGGTCGCCAGCAAATCGGTGTTGTCGCCCAGGGTGTGCGCCGCCGTGAAATCCCCGATCATGGCGACATCCACCCAAACATCCTTGACCTCGTGTCGCGCCTGATTGCGGAAGACTTTGAACAATCGCACGTCGGCCTTGCCGTAATTGTTTTGCCCCAATACGATCCGGGATTTTGGTGGGTTCGCTTCCATCCCATCTTCTACCAGATCGCGCAACCTGAGGCGGGCAATCTTGCCAATCTC